>WALW01000025.1 GCA_015522635.1 Candidatus Tiamatella incendiivivens
GGAATTATGGGGAGTGACCTCGTCTTTATTCGGGGTGTGGAGATCTATAAGTCTATTCCTCTGGTTGGGAGTGAGGGTTATGTTGAGTGTTACCCGGCTAATAATCCCACGCAAGTTATAGCATATACTAAAGCTGGTGATGTTTTGATTGCTGATAGTCAGGGCAATGTTCTTTATAGAACCTTGGTGGGATTTGGAACACTGAGTAAGGCATATTATTCTGGTGGAATTGTTTATATGCTAATCAATACACCGAGAGGCAAGGAGCTTTATGCGTACGATATTGATACTCGGTCTTGGGGTTATATATCGACTATAGATCAGAATATAACTAATGCGAATAGATTGTTACTGGGAAGTGTTATAGATATGGTGCCTAATACTAATGGAATTACACTGCTTTATGATCCTATTCTTCCACCAACAGTAAATGACTACACTACTATACCGTTGGTTATTGTGGATAGCAAAGGAAAACCAGTTAATAATGCTGAGATCCTCATTTATTTTAAGGACTACGACTTCTCTTTCCAGACGCGTATATCCGGGTCAGGAGAGATATATGTACCTTTACCTATCAGCGAAATGGATATTTTTGTCCAGTTTAATGAAACATGGTACTTGTATATATTCAATTCTACAAATATTAAGCAGACAGGTCTGGTAATAACAGTTCCAGGTAAAAACATGGTGCCACCGCCCACAGGTCTAGCGAGGCATTACGCGGTGGTGATTCAAGGATTTACTGTCACTTATGTAAAACCTATTGGGCCGGCCTCCTATATAGTGAGTTCTACAGGCTCGGAAATCGTTGTATACGACTCTACTCATTCAACCCTCATGTTTATAGATATGGTTACAGGGCGTTCAATGGGTATAGGTCTTGATTCCCCGCCCATTAGTGCATCACTGTATAATGGGATCCTCGGTGTATTGACTTCCTCCGGGACATTATACATTTTCGATATTGGCTTTCAGAAACTTCTAACAACCATGTCGTTTCCCGGAGGAAGGTTTGTTGGTGTAAGTAAGGACTATGTTTTTGTGCAAACACCTACCTCTGTACACACGGTTTCAATTAAGAGCTTGAAAGACATCTTTATCTATGAAACAGCTGGTCTACCTGTCTCATCAGAGTATCTTTATGTTTCACCATATGACACGTTCATGTTCTCAACAAGTGACTCCACATTAATAGTTTCGGGACTACGCGCGGAAGAACCTTTCCCTATTAAAAGCTATATTCCGTACAAAGTCAATTTGACGGTCATAGATCCGTGGAGCCACAAAGTAGGCGACGCGAGGGTATTCGTAGATGGCGTCTATGCTGGTAGAACATCTAGTCATGGAACCATCGAGTTCTCATTGAACACAGGTTCCCATACTGTGTTGGTTGTTCCACCTCCTGATTATTCAAATGTTACGCAAACACAGACAATATTAAATGTGACGGGAAACATGGTGGAAACCATTGTTCTCAATAGAACGATTTATCAGTTATCTTTGCTAGTAAGGGATCCTCAATCGGTGCTCCTCAAGGATCCAGTTGTTCTCACGGTCAAATCCGGTAATGCTACTATTTTATCGGAAATCCTGAGGAAAAGCTCTATTGTGGTAGCTTGGGTTAAACCAGGTACTTATACTGTAAGCTTGGTTGATTCTGAGCTTGTGCCGTATTATAAGGACATTGCATTCGCAATAAATGTAGGAAGCGATACAGCAACCAATCTAACACTTGAATACGTGTTGTATCCCTTGAAGTTAGAAGTTATTGACACGAGTACAGGCGAGCCTATCAACTCGACGGTAATGGTTTGTACTAGTGGAGGATGCTCGACCAATACAACTGTATACTTATCTAAGGGTAAACATAGTTTGCAGGTAGAGCCGCTTGTTTATTATAATGGTGTTAAACTCTATAAGAAGACTACTGTTATTGTTAACGTTCCGGAAGAGAAAGTGGTTAATGTTAAGGCAGAACGTCAATACTATATTGTTAACCTGGTTTTATTGGATGATGTTACAAAACAATCGATTGGAAGCCCGGTTACAATTGAGGTTGGTGGGATTAAATATAAGCAGGTGAAGAATTTATCGCTTATACTTCCTGCAGGTAGGAACATAGTATCGATTAGCGGTAACCAGCTCTATAATAGTATTAAGAAGGAAATCAATATTGATAGAGATGGGAATATCAATATTACTGTTCCCAGGAAAACTAAAAGCATTCTAATAAAGGTTTCATCCGTTATCGGCAATGTTAGGAATGGAGTTCTACTCATAAGGTCAATATCCGGCATATACAAAGCTATGCCTGTTCCTCCTAGTGGAGAGGTTACTTTGACCCTTCCCGTTGACTGGTATACTGTTAAGTTTGAAAGTAACCTATACTCTACGGAGACTATTTCATTTGACCTGGCAAACGAAAATAATGTTATCTTACTTACTAAACCAACATTGAAAGGATTGTTCGTATTGTATTCTAACTTGATTTTTGCTGGTGTCGGAGTTATCGCTGCTTTAGGGATTCTTTACTGGATGTCTAAGAAGACTGTCGAGCGGGTGAGGAGTATAAAGGAGATTTCAGAGCTCCTTGGCGAGGAGTATAAGGAAGAAGAGGGGGAGGAAAGTGAAGCTAGCACTGAGGAGGAAAAATAGGAAATCTAAAACCAGGAAAGGAAGGCGTATGGGTTTCTTATCTATCATAGACATTATTAGTGTAGCCGTTTTCGGCGGTATAGCACTTAAAATTGTTGAGAGTTTACAGCTTGATAGGAAGGCTATTGAGGGTAATATGAGGGTTCATCCGGTCTATTTGATAGCGAAGTATTTTTACTATACGTTTATTGCCGGTGTCTATGCAGTATTCGCTATTATTTATTTGTACCCGGTTATACCTTCGCCCTTCAATTTCATTACAGCTATATCTATTTTCTTAGTAATAGGAATGTTGCCTCTTGTGCCTGTTGTGAAAATATATAATGCTGTTGAGGAGAACAAGAGTAACATTTCCCGGGAACTACCGTATTTTATGTTTCATATGGCTGTACTGGCGAGGACCCGTTTATCCTTAGAGGACTTCTTGAATAGGATGAGCATCTCAACAGTATATCCTACTGTGGCCTCTTACATGAAGAGAATAACAGCTATATCAAAAACGCTTGGGTTCGATCTTCTGCATGCAATAGAGGAAGTAGGGTTGTCTATTCCCCATAAAGCTCTCAGCAGTACACTGACCGGGTTCGCTAATGTATTGAGAACTAGGGGAAATGTTACTGATTTTCTTGAGAGAGCTATGGATCTAACTATGGAGGATCAGAGGAAGTATCTTGAACAATTGAAAGGTTCTGTTTCTATGATGGCAATGATGTATAGCGTTGTTATGATCTCAATTTTATTCCTTAATATTCTCCAAGTAACATCTGCTACAGGTAAACTAGCTCTTTCACTTCCCGTTTATGCGTTAACTTCTATTGTTTTAATACCCATGCTCTCATTTGCTATATTCTGGATGATATATCTTAAAGTGCCGAGAATGGAGGCTCCTAGTCGGTATCCACTATACATGTTTATAGCTTGGCTACCAATAGGCTTGATAGTAGGGTACGTGCTAGCTGATATGCTTAACGGATCTACTATTTTCTACAATGAGGTTGGGTTATCTATAGGCCTTGCCGTACCTTGTTTTGCAGCGTCTAGAGCTTATAGCAAACAAAATAAGGGTGAAGAGGCGTTAATGAGGAAGTTCACTGATTTCCTTCATAACATAGCTTCGGAGAGAAGGCTTGGTGTTCCTTTAGAGCAGATTCTTTTGAATATGGAACCTATCTATGGACCTCTAAATTCTGCCCTCAGGATTCTGAAGATGGGGATTCGTACTGGCATGCCTATGAGGCTGTCTATCGCCCTCGCGTTTTCTCAGTTACGGTCCAAGGTTGTTAGGTTTATGGCTGTTCTTTTAAGCGACGCCATAGTGTTGGGTTCTGCTACTGAAGAGACTTTTAATTTCATGGAGAGGATGGTAAGGGAGTTAATAGATGTTATTGATTCTATGAGAAGTGAGTTGAGGTCAATAAGTTTGACTCCTTATGTTATTATTATAGTTGAAGTTGTGGGGATAGCTTTCTTCATAACGACTAACCCTGTTGCAGTGGTGAACACCGGGATACATGGTGGTGGAGCCGGGGGATTATTTGGATCCCAGTCAACTTATAATGCAGCAAACTTGGCGACTGTGTCTCACTACTTCGCGTATGGTACGATATTAACATCTTTCGTTGGGGCATTCATTATTGGACTTCTTAGGAGGCAGAATGTTTGGGCTGGGTTCTTTCATGCCGGTATTATACTGACAATTATAGCTATAACTCTTGCTTTAACAAATAAAATAGGGATCTATCATCCAGTATGAGGGGATAAGGAGTGCTGAGACGTATGAAAGCGATGTCTACTATTATTGGCGAGGTTATCTTAGTGTCGTTCGCATTTGCAATTTCACTGGCATACCTAGGATATGTTAATTCGGCTTTCACGCAGCAGACTAGTAATGTGCCACCGAATATAGTAGCGGAGGCGCAGAAGAATATCCTTCAAGTGCTAGAGTTTGACCATACCAATCAAAGCTTGGAGTTCACTGTTAACATGGTTTTCAACGTTAAGATCAGGACACTCATAACCATAATAGGGTTTGATAGCAATGATATCCCTGTTCCTATAACAATAGATGAAGCTAATAGTTTTAGCGGGTCAAGCGTGTTGTACCCTAATACTACTCTCTCAATATTGAAGCTGGATCCAGCTAAGGTGATCATATTGCAAAACGGTAAGTATTATAAGCTAAGTGACTTCGGGGTTTCCGGAGATGTTTACGCTGTAGAAATGCCGTATAATCCTCCTCTAACACATATTAAGGCTACTATTAATAATCCATCTATTATGAAGGCGAGAATAATATCTCTGACACAGGTGGATACTAGGTTTTATGAATATGAATCCATTGAAACTAGCCTATCCACGTCAGGGTGATGGTGTTGAAGAAAAATAATCGTCTCAGGGTTAGAAGGAGTATTTCATCTTTAATAGTAGCGGTTATCCTATTACCTGTCGTGTTCGGTGTATTAGCATATTCCGTGTATAATCTGAGAACACAATATGTTACTTATTCCAATTTACTCGCAAACCAAGAATACCGTGCGTTATCACATGCAGAGTCAATTGATGGTGTCATTAAGACCTCTGCAAACCTTATAAACCTCAAAATGAAGAACTCTGGCCTGAGCACTTCTATCGTCAAGTATATTGTTGTGAAAGCTAACTTCACTACTGGCAGTAATATATTGTTCGTCATTAATTTAACGAGTACTACGTTTAGCGTTGCTGATCCTATAAAACAAATAAACGTGACTGGTACAATACAGCAAGGTAAAGGCCTAGTCCTACCTCCTGGAGCTGAATCTAGAATTGAAATACAATTAAACTACGATTTAGAAAGTGCGGAGGCTGGGGGCGTGACGCAATATGGTACATATATTCAGTTCAAACCCCCTGTTAGCACTGCAGCGTCTTCCCTTTCTACAACACTTATCATGTTCACAGTTCCCTCACTTACAGATCTACAAACTAGATCTGATGTACAAGTAGTCAACTCTTCAGAAGTCCTTGCACCGGGATCACCTGAGGATCCTGGTTATGGAATGACTGTTGCCTCGTCTGATTCCGGTTTATGGTGCTTATATAAAGAGTATAAGGATGCGGATGTTGTGGGAACTGTAAGTTATACTGTCGCAGCTGTAGGATTTAGTGGAGGCTGGTCGCTTACGAGAGAAGGCCCACCAATGTATTCTATATTGTTTTCAACAGATTATTTATATAACAGCAACTTAGTCATCAAAAACTCTACCAGTGTAACCGATCTCAGTTCACTTCTAGATAAATACGTTGCCGTTAGAGTCATATCATACGAGTACACCGGGTATATATCTATAAACGGCAGCGATAATACGAACAACCCTGCAAATGTTGTTGGTATAAAACTATACGGTCAAGATCAGAATCCTGGGGATAAGCTTCAACTAAATGGTACTGCAAACAATGTATATGTATATGTCAGAGAAAGTAGCTGTGGGTCATCTGGCAATGTTTCATACACTCCATATTTGGTTCTCGGTGATTTTGACAACAATGGGTATACAGAACTTTTATTCATCACAGAAGATGGCTACTACAGCTATTATGGCTATGATGGTGATACTTGGAACAACTTGGATTTAAATGACTATAGTAAAATACCTCTAACACTCCTGTTCACAGGATACCCTATCGACAGTAATAAATATGTAGCTGTCGAGATTACTGTTAGATATTATTTCCATGATAATATAGGAGGAGATGAGCAAGCCAATAATTATGATAGCTGGATACTAAATATCGGGTTATATGACCCGGAGAATAAAACACTCTCATCCTACTATACTCTAAGATATCAGTATTTGACTAAACTAGAAGACACATATCCTCCATCTTGGAACTACCAGATAGATACTATCCAACTTCTAGTACCGCAGACCGGTAAGACCTACTATGTAGCACTACAGTTCAGGGATCCATTCCCAGCGCAACAATATGATGATATGGGGGATATCATGGTAGGAATAGAATATTTATCGATAGTCCTAATGCAACAACCATCATAAACAATTTTATTAACATAATTATTAACCTTCATAATCAACAGCAATCCACAATATAGATAAAATTAAAAGATACTACTGGCTTAACTATCAAGCGAATAAAACCTATAATACTGAAATAACGAACTGTTCCATTCCACTAGAAAAGAAAACGGCATTATTACACCCGCAAATACCAAATAAAATCAAAAGTAAACATAAATCAGAGTTAATGAAAATAATATCATGCCGAATGTAAAAACACTTGATTTCAAGTCCGAAACTACAATAGAATTATAAGTATGCCCACATGAGAAACTGATAATGAATACTAAGACCTCCTCTCCAGTAATCCCATCTTCCTAAATACCCTATAAACATCTACTGGCTCTGGAACCCATTCCTCTTTAAACGGGTCATAGTACTCGAAAGGAAGAGGGTAAACCCATCCTTTTGTAGGGATATCAAGGTTAACATCCCTACACTCGTTCAACTCATTCATGACAACTTCAAGAGCTTTTTTAGGAATTAGGCCAGAAGCAATAACTTCACCTTCAGTAAGAATCATCCTAGGAGAAGACAAATAGGAAGCCAAGATGCCATAAACTACGGGAGCACAGACTCGAGGAAGCTGAAGGAAAAAACTTACATGATCAAAATACCTATTGATGGGTAGCATAACTCGGCCAACAACTTTATGAGCTGATAAGACTTGATACCTTTTGAGGATAAACCGATAACGAAGCTTCCTACGTAGAAACGACTTCTTATCACCAATAGATAACATTATATCACCGATAAACCTTGACTCTAAAATGTTAGAAATATTAGCTATATCCCGTAGCCTGCTAAACGGATTGTTATCCAGGACACTCATAATTACAAAATCCAACAAATGTGATCTCTCTATTTGAGGGGGATTTAAAACGTTATAGTAATTTCTTTTGTTGCAATCTAAATCTCCATATTTACAGCAATTAAATATAGGAATAGACCTACCTATTTTAGCTTCTTTATAAACGTCACCGTATAGAATTTCAGTTAGAATATCTTGTATAAAGTCAGCTGGAATATAGTAGGAAACAATTGCCCTTCCAGACATCAATATAACTACACTTGAAATGAAAGAACTTGCTGGAAGGAAATCTAGGCCTTTTTTTGCTTTTTTTGTAGAAATATAATCCATGACTTTTCTCACTATATTTTTATCAGTTATTTTTGCGACAAGAAGAACTAATTCAAATATCCTCAGGTCTCTTATATGATGTGCAAAGAATTTATTTTCAAGTCTCTTTATGTTCTTATAGACCGCCACCCTAGATATTCCGGGAGCCTCTTCTTTTCGGAAGTCATGGCATGTGAGCCAGGTTATAAAATCAGTTAGATTTGTTAACGTATTCAAGTCTTTTCGGTTTAACAACATTGATTCGTAAGCACCTCACATATTCTAATAAATGAAACCAACATAAAGGTGGTCAAACTTGAAAATAGGAGAAAAACTATCCATGCTACTATCAGATCCACAGGCTCTAACGATACTGGTTTTTGCGTTAGTTATAGCCGCTAAGACTGGCATGCTACTTGGCGGTGGATACCAAACAGATGGTGACGTTATAGGATAACCTTTTCTCTTTTTATCATTCATTTCTTATCTTAAACCCCCGTTTTTACTAATCCTAATTCTTGGGATGGATTGTCGAGTGCTCATATTTACGGCTCTATTGTATTTAAGCTGTGTAAAATAGTGTTGGTAGAGGAGAGATAAAAAAACATGTATTATTTATTGTTTGAAGTCCTCTTCGAAGTATTCGTATTGTCCTCTTTCTCCTTTTTCTCTTCTCTGGCGTTCGAGTGCTCTTAGCTCTACTCTCCTTATTTTACCACTAATCGTTTTAGGCAGTTCATCCACGAATTCTATTATCCTAGGCCTCTTGTAGGGTGCCATATTCTGCTTTGACCACTGGAATATGTCTTTGGCTAGGTCCGGTGACGGTTGCATTCCCGGCTTCAGTTTTAGGAATGCCTTGGGTATTGTCCATTTTATCGGGTGGGGTGATGAGACTACTGCTACTTCTGCAACTGCTGGGTGTTTTATTAGGTCGCTTTCGACTTCGAATGGGCTTATTCTATAGTCGCTGCTCTTAAATACGTCGTCTGCTCTGCCTACAAAGTATAGGTAACCGTCTTTCCCTAGGTATGCTACGTCTCCCGTCCAGTAGAGCCCTTGCCGGAATACCTCCTTGTTCTTCTCAGGCGAATCATATGATCTTAGTAATCCGTAGGGTTTCTCTGGTTCTATTTTTATCGTTATCTGACCGTCATAGCCTGGTTGAACAGGGTTGCCATCTACGTCTGTGAGGACTATATGGTATCCTGGTGCTGGTTTACCCATGCTTCCGGGTTTTACTTCTATTCCAGGGAAGTATCCTATTTGTAGAGTTGTCTCCGTTTGGCCGTATCCTTCTCTCACCGTTATATCCATATCCTCTCTTACTTTGTTTATTACCTTCGGGTTCAATGGTTCACCAGCGCTTACTGCCTCCTTCAGTTGGTCGAAGTTGAATTTCTTGAGGTCTTCGAGTATGAACATTCTCCAAACTGTAGGCGGTGCGCACAGCGTGTTCACACCGTATTCCGACGCGAATTTCAAGGCTCTAGATGCTGTGAACTTTGAGAAGCTGTATACCATGCTTGTCGCTGCACTGTCAAATGCTGTGAAGAATGTGCTCCATGCCCATTTAGCCCATCCTGGGCTGGATATATTGTAGTGCTTGTCTCCCCATTGCGCACTTACCCAATACGTGGTAGTGAGGTGCCCAACTGGGTAGCTCGTCTGGGTGTGGAATACCATTTTTGGCTTTGCTGTTGTACCGCTTGTGAAGTATATTAGAGCATCATCCTCCGCGTTTGTTAGTATTTTATTGAAATTGGGGTTTCCAGAGGATAAGAGGTCGGTGAATAGTCTCCAACCTGGTTTCTCCTCTTCACCTATGTATATGAATTCTCTTACCCCAAGCTTTGCCAGATCCTCTCTTAGGAAGTTCATTTTCTCGAAACCATTTGAGTCCGTCATAACCATTTTGACGGCGGCTCTCTTCACTCGGTCTTCTATATCACTATGGCTGAGTAGTACTGTTGCTGGAACTATCTTTATCCCAGTCTTCAGTAGGCCTAGGAATATTGTGAATAGCTCAGGTATATTACCTGTCATAACTAGTATTGAGTCACCAGGCTTATAGCCTGATTCTAGTAATGCAGTCGCCAGCTTATTCGAGTCCTCCCTTAAACCGTGGAATGTAAGGACTTTCTTATCGCCCGTGTCGAGCAGCTCATCGTCGACCCATATGACCGCTGGGTGAGTGGCTTTCTCAGCTAGGTATCCGTCGAAGTATTGTACCGCCCAGTTCCATCTCCCTAGTTTAGGCCATTTGAACTCTTTCGCCGCTATATCATATAATGGTTTGGATGTTAGAAAATCTCTTGCTTTTAGGAAGTTATTCAAGGATTCTTGAGGAGTAAGGGGTTCCTCACTCAAATTCAGTTCACCTCTAAACAGGATTTTGGGGGTTTACCTCTAGGTTGGTTTGTAATATATATTTATGTAACTTATCATATAAAAATTAACCATTATAATAGTAGGAATACTGGTGGGAAATATGCCTCCTCTGAAGCCGGGGGATAAGGCGCCTAGTTTCAGCGTATTATCGCATAAAGGTAGGGAGGTGTGCCTAGTGGATTTCCAGGGGAGAATAGTTGTACTCTATTTTTACCCTAGAGCCCTGACACCTGGTTGTAGCAGAGAGGCTGTGAGATTCGATGAATTATCCAAAGAGTTTGAGGAGTGTGGCGCTGTTATTATAGGTATATCCACGGACCCTCCTGAGAGGAATAGGAGGTTTGCAGAGAAATTGAATGTGACGCGGATAATATTCCTCAGTGACCCTGATGGGAGTATTGCCAGGGAATACGGCGTTTTGAAGGAAGGTACTAAGAAACCTAGTGCTCGCAGAGTAACTTTCGTACTTAATACTGATCTGACTGTTAGAGAGGTTTTGAAGAATGTTAAGCCAGCTGAAAGGCATGCTGATGAAGCTTTAAGAATTGTTAAGAGTATGTGTTAAAAACTACTTACGGGTGATCATCTAATTTTTCATATACTTTCCTAGGCATATCATCGATAACGAGAGGCTTATCTAGGCGTTCGTCTATTTTTATCTCAACTATGATCCTGTAGAGTTCTCCTGTTATTTCAACAGCCTCGACTGCGTCGGCGATAGTGTTTAAGGCGTCTCTGACTGTAGGTGCTTCGAACACTGTGGCGGTTGGAGTGACTTGGAACTTGTATCCCTTATCTTTTACGGTTTTCACTGCTTTTGCTATTAAGTGGCTGACGCTCGGTTTCCCTGTGATGGGGACTATGTAGAACATTGCTATTACAGGCATTCCATACGCCCATGCTTTTTTAGTTATTTTCTTTTTCTATATAATATTTTGTTTATTTTTAGTGAAAATAATATGAATTAACATAGTTTATTACCCTTTTTCTCGTAAACAGGAAGTTACTATTATATATTAGAATAAAGGTGTGTTTCTAAATGCAGAATTAACCTAGGTGATATAGCGTGAGTAAAGCAGCCCTCTATCTCTGGTTAATAATCCTGCTGATAATAATAGGAGCAACAATATCATATCTACCGGCATACTATCATAACATGGAGCCATGGCAATCCAAGGACGCTATTGCCTGGGGCGTAATGGTACCTACATACGCTTACTTCGCCTTAATAGCAACAGGGGCAAGCACTGTAAACAGCCTCTACACTGTTTTCGGCTATAAAGGCCCTAAGAACGTGTTTGAAAAAATCATTAAGCATGCGATATGGCTTTCACTCATTTCACTAATACCTGCATGGACGCCTATCCTCATAGACCTTGGTAGACTAGACCATTTCACAGCCATGCTGACAAGCTTCAACTACACGTCTAGAATCGCGTGGATGGGAGCATTATACGTTTTCTTCGCAATAATGGTTCTCATAGAACTCATACACCACATCCTGGAAGATGCGCATGAGCCTAGTAAACTAGAGAAAGCTGGAGCCCTTGGATTAACCATCAGCCTCATCACACTGCTAGCAGACTTACTGTTAGACGGTAACCTGGGAGCAGTATTCGGCTCCAGCACAGCAGTACCAGCCTGGAGTGGAGCATACGTCTCAGTGTTATTCGTGGTTATGGCGATATTCATGGGTGCAGCCTGGCTAACAATATACCTCCCCATACTCTATGCTTCCATGGGAAAGGAAGTGAATGGACTGAGAGAACTTATCGCGAAAACATATGGGAAAGTATTAATGATAGTGATACTGGCAGTAGGATTCATCATAGGCTGGGAGGCCATAACCTCTTATGACTACCCGCCAAGATGGGAGTATTTCCACGAAATATTCCATGGAAGCTTCTCCGGGTACTTCTGGTGGTTCTCTGTAGGATTAGGACTCGTCTTACCGTTCTTCCTAGCAGTCTGGGGTTACATTAGGAACAATATGGGGCCAACGTTTGTTGCTTCAATCATATCAGCCATAAGCGGATACATTTTCGTTTACACATTTGTTATAGCAGGGCAAATGGCTAGAATAACATTCAGCTACGGAGGATTAACAAATAACTTTAACCCATACCACGTCAGGTACTATCCCTACCAATTCGCACTCGATAGAGTAGAAGTGTACCTGGTAGCGTTTTCAGTCGCGTTATGGGCCTTCCTCGTGACTATCGGGGAAATGATCCTCCCATTAGAAAAGGGTGAGAAACCTAAACACTTATGGATATTTAAGTAAAGTAGGGTGAGGTGAGTTTGAGATGAGTGGAGGTATAACCAGAAGAGACTTCCTCAAGATCGCTGGGATAACGGGCTTACTAGTCGGTATCAGTGGAGTAAGCTATGAAACACTCAAGAAAGCAGATACTTTAAGTATGGAAGCTGCGAGTAAGCCGAAAATACAGTACAAGCCAGGGCATTGTGGAATGTGCCCACAAGGCTGTAGCATAATGACAAGAGTAGTGAATGGCAGGGCAGAGAGGATATTCGGTAATCCCTACGGGTTCGTCTTTAATAGGGGGACAGTATGTGCGAGAGGGAACATGGGTATATACCGCCTATACAATCCTGATAGGCTAATGAAACCTCTAATCAGAAGTGGAGGCGAGAGAGGGACCTGGCGGTTCAGAGATGCAGGCTGGAATGAGGCGTTTGACAAAGTAGTGAGTGCAGTGAAACCTATATACCAGAATATGATGCAGGAATATCAGAAAGTCTACCAGCAAACTGGAGACCAGTTCAAAGCTGCAGCAGCAATGGCTCAGAAAGACAAGGTTATATGGAGTGCAGGATGGTTCGGATGCGATATATATAGACCGCAAATATTCGCCTTATTAATAAGTCTAGGCTTCAGTAACGCGTTCAGCCAACCCATAGCAACGTGCTTCCTACCTAAAGTCCTAGGGTGGAGCAGTGTAGTAGGAGTAGGAGTACAGGGATCTATAATAATAGACTATGATAATGTGAAATACTTGTTGTCCATTAGGAGGAACCCGTTCGGGAGTATAAGCGTCAGCCATGCAAGCAGAGTAGGACAGGATCTCAGGAAGTTCAAGCTAGTAGTCGTCGATCCAAGGCTTAGTGAGGAAGCAGCAAGAGCGGATGAGTGGGTTCCCATTAAACCTGGGACTGACCTAGCATTCCTCCTCGGTTTAATGTATGTAATACTTGACGGAAAGCTTTACGACGAGGATTACCTGAGGGAATACAGTGACGCTTCAATGCTCGTAGATCCGGAGACGCTTGAACCATTAAACGTTGAATGGGTTCAGGGAAGGGAGCCCAATGAAAACATGCCATATCCGAGGCCGTGGAGTGTTAAATGCTTCAAAGTATATGACCTATTCACCAATAACGTAGTCTGTAATACTGAAGCGAAAATGCCAGCCCTAAGAGGAGAATATGATGTAGACGGTAAGAAATACGTGCCAGCTCTAGAAGCCCTGTATAGGCACCTTGATAAGAACGGGTATACCCCGGAGTGGGCTGAGAAAATAACAGGTATACCTGCTAAGAAGATAGAGGAAATAGCTGTCGAATTTGCTACAACGAAACCAGCGGCAATTGACACAGGATGGCATGGAACCAAGACTTATAATAGCTTCCAATCGTGGAGAGCTATGGGTATCCTTAACGCACTAGTAGGTAGCTACTGTAATAGGGGAGGCTTCCTAATTAGCGCTTCTGCCCTCGAGGATATTCAGAGTGATTTAAACCCGGCTGGAATGCCGGCGCCTGCGTGGAACCCGTTGAAATTCATGGGACCTCCGTGGAGCCCTATATGGCAGGTAATGAGTAACCAGGAGTTAAAGCTTAGTGACGGTAGTACTACCAAAGGAGTTCTCTTCAATCTTGGAAGGAGCTTTATGCCGTTGAAAGATCTTATAAAGAAGGAGCCTGGATGGGTGATACTCAATGTGGGTGCGAATATAGCTAGGACGACCATAGATGGTGATGACTGGTTTGAGAATACATTGAAGAGTAAAAATGTTAACCTAGTTATGAACTACGATGTACTTCCTACAGACACTTCTCTATACTCGGATGTAGTACTAAATGATTGCATATACCTAGAATCTTATGACCTTATTAGACCGGTGGAATTCGTACCATATGGGGCGCTATACACTGGTGTACCTGCAGTTGAGAACCCTGTAGGAAACTGTGTGCCTTTCACAGTATTCGCTGGATTATTCGCTAAAGAGCTAGGGAAAGCCAAAGAATATGGTACAGTGTTTGCTAGATTACTCGGATTACCTGAGAAACAGCAGAATGAAATGGCGGCATTATTCGAGTCCCTTGATAGAAGCTATCTTGGAGATAGTAAGAAAGGCATCGAGTTCCTAGCGAAAATCCAGGAGATTCAGGCTGAGGGTCTTGCTGCTAAGTTCGGGTTGTCAAAGAATGGGATTCTAGAGGATCTTAGAACTAAGGGATTCGTAGTATTCAAGGATAAGGAGGACGTTCTGAAGGAGAATATGGAAGTTCTGGAAAACCACAAGCTCTACACGGCAACAGGATTGTTAGAGATCTACAGTATAACGTTGCAGGTTGTAGCTAAGAACATTAAGGGTGAAATAAAGCCTGAATGGCATCCTCTAATAGACTGGGTGCCTCCTAGAGTTGAGCAGGTAAATGAAGAGTTGAATGGTAATGAATTCTACGTTATATACGGGAAAGTCCCTACAATGACTCATACGAGTACCGCTGATAACCCTCTTCTCGAGAGGCTAACTCGCGAGAACTATAGGAGGATATGGATTCATCCGAGTAGGGCAGCCTACTTGGGGGTTTCTGAAGGTGATATGGTAGAGGTATGCAGTGTCCTTGGAAAATGTTATAATACGAGAGTGCATGTAACGGAAAGAGTAAGGCCTGACACGGTATTCGTTCCATTCGCCTATGGCCTTGAAAGCCCTAGACTGAGGTTCGCTCCTGGACCTGATGAGACTGTGCCTTATAATAAGATTGTGCCACCCGAGATTGACCCTGTTACAGGGAGTGCGATCCTAGGTGACATAGTCGTGTCTATAAAGAAGGCTTGAGGAGGTGAGGTGAAATGACTAGATATGCTATGGTTATAGATATAGATAGATGTATGGGTTGTGGTGCTTGTGAGGCGGCATGTGTAGCTGAGAACCTTAATAGTGACGTGAGAGAGCTAGAGTTCCAGCCTAAACCAAGCTTTCTCTCAGGACTACTAGGTCTCCATACAGAGATGCCCCCGGCTGAGTATATTGTTGAGAAAGCTGCGGAAGAAAGCGAAGGCTTCTTAGATAGCAACCCGGAGAAAGCTAAAGAGAAAGCGAGAGAGCTGGTTGATAAACTCTGGTTAAGAACAGAGATATATGAAATAGAAGGCGGCAAGTTCCCTGAGCCGGGAATGATGCTGTATCACAGGATATGCCAGCACTGTGATAATGCCCCCTGTGTAACAGTATGCCCTACACACGCTAGCTTCCAGACGAAGGAAGGAATCGTATTAGTAGATCCAAACAAGTGTATATTATGTGGCGCCTGTATAACGGCATGTCCATATGCAGCTAGACAAGTTAATTTAATGACGAAAACTATAGACAAATGTACTTTCTGCTACCACCGTGTCGAGAAAGGATTACTACCGGCATGTGTAGAAACCTGTCCAGCTCATGTAAGAATATTCGGTGACCTAGACGACTCGAACAGCGAGGTCTACCAGATAGTGCAGAGGAACAATGCCATACCAGGTACCCCTCACGGTCCAGTGAGGCATACAGCAGCTAGAGTCTACTATGTGACATCAGGGCACTACAAGCCTAATGTCGAGGAAATACAGCAGGAGAAGCTGAAGGAAACCAAGGCTTGGGGAGACTAAGAACACTGCATCGAGTTTTTTCCATTACGAGTTTTTTACTCCTTTTTTGTATTAATTATATAAACACCCCCATTTGAGGCTATTCCTTATGGTGTTAAGTTTTGGAGAAGCTTCATGAAACGTATTCAAAGGCATATAGGCTGTTAAGCATGGCCTTCCTCCCCCCATCAACGTCTAAACCGTTACTAGAGTCACACACTAATGATATTATAGATGAGTTAATTGGTATAGAGCTGGAATTAGAGGGATGGCATCCTAAAATAAGTGAGGCATTGGGTAATGCTGAAATCTTTGTAGGAGAATTGAATGAATGTTTGGGAAACAGGGATTGCTGGGAAAAGTTTGCCATGGAATTCTCCTCCCTAACCGTTTCAGGGTTCAAACACGTTAAGTGCCCGCCCTTCGAAAGTATATATGTCGTAAAAGGAGGATACAAGATGATTGAGGTTCCCGCTGTTGCGGAAAGCCTAGATAGATATTATTCGATGCTAGGTCTTGAGGCTGATAAACAGAAAGCCTTCGGCTCTGACCATATTAGCGTTGAACTTGAGTTCCTAGCTGCACTACATGATGCTGAAGCCCTAGCTTTGAAAGGCTCGTTGAGCGATGTTAACCCTATAGATATAAGCGAGCTTAGAAACGCTTTCCTTGAGGACCATCTTTTAAAATGGGTTACTGAACTAGGCTCATGCCTCAGAGAACACGGTAGAAACAGCCTTATTGTAAAAACAGTTGATACAGTTGAATCCCTATTGTTTTCCGAGAGATATTTGTGAGTACTATATTCATCCTTTTTACCATCAATCCTGAACCAGATATTATAACAGGTGTAACGGAGGCTCCTATGGATTGAAAAACCCTAGGATACGCTATGATATTATAGTGGAAGTAGACGGTAAAGAAGTTCTTGACAGCTTAACATCCAAGTTATTACTTGGAGTTAAGAATAAGGGATCACTCCTTAAAGCATCTCAATCACTCGGAGTGCCATATTCCAAGGCGTGGGATATGTTAAATAGAGCAGAACGGGTTCTAGGTGAAAGGTTGCTAGAAGCTTGGAAGGGCGGGGGAGGTAGGGGCGGCGCCCGGCTTACCCAGGTAGCAGAGGAGTTGCTTAATGCTTACTTAGCTGGAGAGAAAAAACTCATTGAGTGTTTAGGCCCATTGTTCCCTAGAAGTAGCGCTCAAGTAGAGCCGTCCCTCATAGTTGCCTATAGCCACGATCATATTATAGAGATCCTAGTAGAGAGGGTGAGGGGTAAGCTCCCGGTTGAGGGGGTTTGTAGTGGTTCCCTCAGAGCTCTAGCAATGCTCTCACTAGGAGAGAGTGATGTGTCATGTATGCATCTCTACGATCCGGAGGAAGACGCTTATAATTATTCATATCTACGTAAATACTATATAGAGAATCCTATTCGCCTCGGAGGCTTCGAGAGAGAAGTTGTCTTTGCTGTGAATCCCAGTCTAGATGCATCTAGTGTACAGGATGTACTTGAGCTTATCGGTTCAGGGAAGGCTAGAATTGTGAATAGAAATGCTGGTAGTGGTACAAGACTATACCTTGACTTACTCCTAGAAAAAAACGGAATAGAGAGATCCCGAGTTATGGGTTATGACAATGTCAAGTTTACGCACGAAGAAGTCGCCCGTGAAATAGCTTCAGGCAGAGTTGACGCTGGAATAACCATTAGATACTATAGCGAGCTTTACGGCTTGAAAGGTATTAATATTAAATGGGAGAAATACGAGTGC
The DNA here is from genome assembly GCA_015522635.1 of Candidatus Tiamatella incendiivivens. Classification (NCBI taxonomy): domain Archaea; kingdom Thermoproteati; phylum Thermoproteota; class Thermoprotei; order Acidilobales; family Acidilobaceae; genus Tiamatella (SeqCode); species Tiamatella incendiivivens (SeqCode). The sequence goes on from WALW01000025.1 coordinate 17,876, forward strand.
TTTACAACAAGTGAGAGGAGAGGTTCTGAAGGAGTGAAAGCCTTCTATGAAACCCTCAATTCCGATTTGACAAACGAGTTAATCGGGAAACTACCTGGTTACAAGCAGATATAGTGGAAAATTAGTTAGACTCTTCTCTAGACCCCCCGAGTAATTGGCGTTCAATCAGTGTCTTCATTTTGCATTCCTGGCAAAGCCATAGTTGCTCGAGAACCCATTCGTCAACTCCTGATTCCTTGAGTTTTCTCTCCAGTGCAAGTAAATGCTTTTTCGATCCTATTGGTTTCCCACAGCGTTTACATTTTGCTATTTCATCTCTTGCTAATATGTGCGCCTCTTCTTTCAGTATATCCCTATTAAACTCATAGTCTAGCTTTAAAGCATCATATGGGCATGTTTTTTCGCATATCCCGCATGCCGTACATCTATCCGGGTGAAAAATTAACTGAGTTTCATCTCCATCATTTACTCTTTCAAGCGCCCTGAAAGGGCATAGATTAGAGCAAGCATCACATACCAAGCATTTTTCATCATCGACCTTCACAAGGCCTACAACAGGATCTGTAAACTTTACTCTTTCAACCCCTAATGCAGACAAGATCTTATAGGCGTCTGTTTTTTCCTTAACAACAGAATAATCCTCTTCCAAAATCTTTATAGTAGGAGGCTTGCTCAGCGCCTCAGCTAACTCACTTGGTTGTATCAGTATTTTTGGCAAGGTTCCTAGCGGTTCCATGTTCCTTAGCCTCGGCTCAAACATCTCCCTACTCCCACAAGAGTTTATCTCTTCCCCACTACAGTATACCAATACTTGGAATCCCTTAGAGGCTGAAGCCAGTATATGATAGTCTGAGAACCAGCCTGGACACTCAACGTTAACGAAAACAGTTGGGTAACTGACTCTTATTTCTTGCTTACTTAGCTTAGCAAGTAAATCATTACACACACCAACAACATAACCCGGTTGTGAGGAGTACCTCCGAATTATCGAAAGAAGGTAGGTTAGAGATTCTATGTTCCATTGAGGCATAAGTATTAATCCAAACGGGCATGATCCCGTGCATAACCCGCATCCCGTGCATTTATCCAGATTAACTTGCGGGGGTTTCCCTGAAAGGGCTTCGAAGGGGCATGTTTCTACACATGCATTACAATATTTCCATGATTTACAGGTTTCTGGCTGTATTAACATGGGAGCAGGATAGTAGTCAAATAATGACTTAAACGGGGATGTCAGCATTGCTCTTCTATCCACCGTCTTTGTTGGCCTAATTTTATAGAGGGCTTTCTGCGCCATGAAGGATAATAGGGCAGAGTGTTTCGCATGAACAAGGTGGCGTGGATCTATACCTGGTATATAATTAAATTCCAGTGTATCCAGAGGATGATATAGATAAAAGTTCGATCCCTTTTTCTCTATCTCCTTACGGATATTAGGATAGTTTTCCCATGCCCTAGAGTATAATCCTAGAACAGGCTGATCCTTAGTTGCATTTGATATTATAGAGTCCTCTAACTCATCCTCACTATCATAAATGAGGGTGTATACGTTTAATTGCCCGATTTCTTCTATTACCTTCTTAGTCGTTATTACAACCAATATTAATCACACCTAGATGCGTCTATGTGATAGGAATATTAATCCATTCTCTATAGATTCCACAGGGTAGAACCCCGGGCTTACACCGGATTCTCCATTTAAGCATCCTTGTTCTGATCCTGAAGGACGATAGGTTCAGGGGATATAACTTCAGTCGGCACTGGTATCCCATCATTTCCGCGTCTTTTGTGTTTAGCTCCAAGCTTTGCTGCCAACATTATTGCAGCAAACATGCCTGTACCTATTACAACCATTCCCAATCCACTAGGATCCGGGCTTATAGCTGCTCCTAAAACCATGCTTAGAAAGAAAATATATTTTTTATTCTCGCCGACGAACCATTTATCTTCTACAACATTAAACGACACCAACAGATATACTATCAATGGGACTTCGAAGGCTACTCCCGTAGCTAGTGCTATCAGTATTATTGTGGAAAAGAGCTGCTCTACATCTGAAAATGCTATTAATGTGTTACTTCCTACTACAGCGGCTGATGTTATTATCATTATTCTGAAAGCAAATGGGAGAACTATAAAGAAGGCAATCGCGATACCTACTAGAAATAATCCTATCGCCGCGATTGCAAGAGACTTTATCCTACCTTTCTCACTGGGATATAACGCCGGTTCCACATAGGCATATATTTCATGTGCTATTACAGGGCTTGCACCTAAAAGCCCTAGAAGTAACGCTGTCTTTATTAAGAGGTTAAATCCTGCAAACGGATTATACTGTGCTATATGCACAGCAAACGTTTTCCCGTGCCAAGTAACAGTTTTAGGTAGAACATAGCTTATAACTGCATTTGGAAAGTAACTGACTAGTGGAATATAGTATTTAAAGTCGACAGGAATGAATGATAGTACTCCTGCAGTAACTATTACCGCTATAAAAATTCTTCTCAGACGTATTGAGAGTTCTACCAAGTGATCCATTATAGGTTTTTCCCTATCATGAGGTGGTATACCGTCTTCAACTCTCTCCCTCCTTAGTTCATTCAATATCACGCACCATTATTATTCATCACAAAAACTATGTTATCTATAGGTTCAGCGAATTCGAATGTAGTTATAACGTGGCTCAGCTCTATTACTTGTATATATTTTTAGATAATACCTTTCTCTTTAGCTTTTGCCAGTACCTCTTTCACAAGTTCAGCATTACTCTTGCCTTCAGTAGATACCTCTAGTTTGCTAGCCAGCTTCTTAACTAAATCCATATCAATATCGCTTGATGATTCACTTGACTCAGAGGCAGCGTGAAGCTTTTTAGCTTGACCTATGGTTTCCTCGTCATACAATCCTTGGCTGGCTTTTTTGAATTCCCTCATAGCCTGTCCTAGACCTTTAGCTAGTTGGGGGAGCTTTGTTGGCCCCAGTATTAGGAGCAGTATAACCAGTAGAATTAATAGCTCGTCTCCTTGGAGAAACGCACCCACTCCAGACACCTCTTTTGTCCGTATTTCATGTTTCAACTTGTGGTAATAAGCTTATATACGGTTTTCCATCTGATTTTCATTAGCCATTAGGACTAGTTTTTCTAGCTCTGCAACCCGATGAGCGTCTTTTCTTGCGTGAATAGAAAACAGTGTGAGCCCCAAAGACTTGTACTGTTCTGATTCTACTATATACATAACTCTAGCAGTCAGATATTTCTTGCCTTTTATATATGAAAGTGCTTTAGAGAAAAAATTGCCTTGACCGAGAATAAGTTGTTCCTGAATAGGAGGTGAGACTCTAATATTATGCATACCAGGATCGTTTACATTTAAGAATTCTTTATAGGAATCCGTGAAGTAAGACCATTCAGGGTACATGGAAATTCCTGCGCCTCTATAGAGATCGGTTGTTCTCGTTAAATGCCTACGAGTTATACAAGAGTCTCGGATAGCTTGAAGCGCATTACCCTTTACGTACCCTACTGTGACAGCTGGGTATCCCCCGGGGAGTAGAGGCGATAACGCTTCAACACCTGTTTTATCAGCTATCTCAGCCAGTCTACTCAAAGTATCAGCCTTTATATAGGGGTAATCAACTGCAACTATCCAGTATGACGTATATATAGGATCAAGTGACATTATGCTTGAAAGCCCTCTTGGAGGCCCGCTGCATGGTAGTTCTTGATCTTTGACTAGGTTCCCTCCTAGTTGAACAGCTAGTTCAACCGCTTCTCTAGGAGTCCTCTCCGAGTATGATATTAGTATGCTACTTGTGAGCTCTGATAATTCTTTGAATACTCTTTCTAGGAATGTTTTCCCCTCAATCTTCTCTAGGGCCTTCGGCCTGCCATACCTTTCCGATGACCCCCCTACTAGTATTATGCCAGCCGCATCCTTCATAGCTTATCCTTGTATAACGCGTGTAGTATGTAGAGGTAATTATTATTGGTGACGTTTCTAACCAACCTTTGTCGGTGTATTCCTTGGTGTATAAGCGGGTTAGTGATAGGGAACTAAGATTGCTGAGGCCGTTACCTGTTTTCTTATTGTTTACCGGTTCTATGGTTGAGGGTGACTTAGACGTCATGACGTTGAGCTGGGTTACCCCTCTATCTAAAAGGCAGAGGAAGATAGGGATTGTGGTTGAGAAGGGTAATTACTCCTGGTCTCTTCTTGAGAAGTATCCTTGGTTTTCTATAGCTATCCCGGATTCCTCTCAAGTAGACCTCGTTAAGTATGTTGGAACTAGGAGCAAGCGGGAAAGTGATAAGATCTCGACAACTGGGATTAAACTGCGTTCTTGGGATGTAGATGAGAATATTCCTTTTCCAGAAGGATTCATGGGGGTTTTAGTAGGTAGGATTATACGAGAAGTCGACTTCGATTCTTCTACAATGTTTGTAGGTCATGTTGAGGCTGCATATGCGGATAGTGATGCTTACGATGATGAAAACGGCTGGATTATAGAGGAGAAAAAACCCGTTCTTCACCTGGTTAAACATTATTTTGCCTTTCCTTGTAGTAGAGTTTCAGTAGTCAATACTCGATGGGGGATTGGTATAAAGAAGCCATGGAGAAATATGTTTGACTCAAAGTAGCTTATCCTGTAGAACTAATGGTAGTAACCTCGCCGGCCCCCTCCATTCCTTATTGGAAGGGTCATTAGGACTCCACGCTATTGAGCTTATATTAGTGTTAACTTCGAGTTTTCCTAGTTCAGATACTGTTCCACCGGAAGCTTTTGCAGCCATAATTGTATAGGCTTTGAATGCTTCTTTGGGGCTTAGTGACTCGTTTTCATTACAGAGTATTGTATCACAATCAGAGTAAGCTGCTCTAAGTGTCTCCCAAGGCTGGTAAGGGTCTACAGGAGAGTCAGTTGAAAACGATAGTTTTACTCTGTTTCTTAGCATTGTTCTATATCTGTAAGTTTCTAACGCTCTGCCTATGCCCAACCTTTTATCAAGCCACCAGTCCCCGATCCTAAAGTAGGGTTGAACAACTATATGGACTCCTAAAGCTGAAGCCCTGACAATATCACCATCATCCGCCAAACTGAAATGTTCTATTCTACCATGATCACTCAATCCTAGTCTCTCATAGGCTTCTAAGACTTCTGATATTGCAAGATCCCCTATTGCATGGATTGCTACTCGGAGATTTCTGGAGAGGGCTTCTCTAGCTATTTTCTCTATTTCCTTTGAGGTTAGAAGTAATTGACCATGTGTTTCCTTATCCGCATACGGTTCCTCGAGTGCTGCGGTGTGAGCCCCAAAGCTGCCATCTGCATATAACTTGATCCCTGCTAAAGATATATTTGGATCAGGTATCTCTTGGAATTCGTTTATCCTATAATAGTCCGGGTAACATGAGACTTTTTGAAGAATATTCCGTTGCCGAGATATGGTTATGAGAGAACGGTATTCGCTTGGAGTGCAACTCATACTAGACAATCCCGCTATTCCCGTTTCAGCGAGTTCTTTTAGGGCAGCATGTACATACTCTATCGTATTTCCATTCCTTTCCAGTAGCGTGTTAACCGTATATTCTACTGCATCCTCCAGCAGTATTCCTTTCTCAGCGTCAACGAATTTTGGATACTTCTTTTGCGGCTCAACTATTCTGAGAGCCAAAGTGTTAGCAACTGCCATGTGACCACATACCCTCACTGCAATAGCAGGTCTATCCTGAACGTACTTGTCGAGAATTCTCCTAGTGGGGATTGTTCCAGGAGTGTTAAAAGACTCTTGATCCCAGCCTCTGCCATAAACTATGCTTCCACTCACGCCTGCCAACAGTCTACCTATTTCCTCGGGATCCCTCGTATTCTCTAGGCTTGCGCCCAAGAGTTTTATTCCTGTACCTGTTAGATGTATATGTGCATCGATAAAACCTGGAAAAACGTATCCTTTTATCTTGACGGTTTTGGCATAGCTTATCTCTCCCCTATCTATGCCTATTACCACTCCGGTTGCCGTGTCTACAGCTATGTTGTTTCCAATATGATGTAAGCTGTTGTCTAATACGCTATCAGCTTCGATGACCAGTGTAGGCATTGTTTATACACTATTCATCAGAATAATATGTAAACAAGTATATTATTATAGACCTTGTACTTATTTCACCCTTGAGATTACAGCTATAAATGGTTAGGGAGTGTGAAGAGTATGGTTGACAAGAAAATTATGATACCAACTGAAGAGGAAATAAAGAAAGGATTAGTTACTGATATTTACTTCTATCGTACAAAGAGAATCCTTGAAGAATCCGGCTTATCGGATGTTAGAGTTAGAATGGAGGTTCACTCGTACAAGCTTCCGAGCAACTATAAGTGGGCTGTTTTCGCCGGGTTATCAGAGACGATTAGCATTCTAGAAAACAAGGATTTGACTGTTTACGCCATACCAGAAGGCACCTTTTACAAGGAGAAAGAGCCCCTAATGATAATAGAAGGCAAGTATGTTGATATGGCTATGTTCGAAACGGCTATTCTCGGTATACTAAGGCATGCAACTAGTGTCGCAACTAAGTCATCAAGAATTAAGAAACTTGCAGGGAATAAAACTGTTCTATTCTTTGGCCTAAGAAGTAGTCACCCCGCAATCTCACTGGTCCTCGATAAATATAGCTACCTAGGAGGGCTGGATGCGGTAAGTGGTTTACTAGCTGAGAAGTATTTAGGATTAAAACCTAAGGGCACAATGCCTCATGCTTTGATTATAGTATTTGGTAATCAAGTAGAGGCATGGAAATGGTATGCCAAAATATATGGGCAGGACTCGCCTATCATTGCTCTAGTAGATACCTTTATGGATGAAAGATATGAATCCCTACTGGCTGCTAGGGAGCTAGGTGAGAAGCTAGGGGGAGTAAGACTGGATACCCCTGGAAGCAGGAGGGGGAGGATGAGGGATATAGTTGAAGAGGTTAGGTGGACCCTTGATATTAACGGATATAAGAATGTGAATATAATCGTAAGCGGAGGCATAAATGAGGCGGATATCACGGAGCTGAGAGACGTAGTTGACGGTTTCGGCGTGGGTACTAGTATAGCGTGGCCTAAGAATGTTGATATAAGCATGGATATAGTCGAGGTAGACAGGGGAAACGGGTGGGAGAAAATAACGAAGAGGGGGAAACTACCGGGGGCAAAAGCACTTTACCGTTGCTTAGGAATGCATGATCACATTACACTACTTGACGAGGAACCCCCAGAGAAATGCCCAGACGGGTCTAAACCCGTTAAAATGACAAGGAAGATTATGGAGAACGGTAGACTATTAGAAGAGTTGCCTGGGCTGGTTGAAACCAGGGAATACGTGCTTAAGCAATTAGAGGAGACAGACATTTGAAAACAGACGATAAAATTATCTGCAGAATAGTGACTAGTGACAGTATAGTTAATGGAGAGAAGCCTGACTCTTCTTTAGAGTTTTTTAACAATAAAGCCAACGAACTAGGCTTGACGCCCTACACTATCTATACTTCCAACAGTCTTGTTAAAATACGCGATGCAGTACACAGGTTATTGTTGAGCGGATGTAGAGTAATAATAGTGACAGGTGGAACCGGGGCATCTCCCTGGGATTTAAGCATCCAGGCAGTAGAGCCCTTAGCTGGCAAAGAACTGCCCGGTGTAGGGGATTTACATAGGGTTTTTTCATTTAATAATGGCGTGAAGGCTGCTTGGGCTTCTAGGGTAACAGGATTTATTTCAGGTTCTTCTATAGTATTTGTCGTTCCCGGTAATCCCGATGCTCTAAAAGTTTTATTTGATATAATCGAGGATAAACTATTGCACGTACTCCGTGAGATTTGGGGAGAAAAAGTCCACAATAATTAAGGATAATACGAGTCAGCATATAATCGTTTATGCCCGGAGGAAACTGATTTATTTGTTATTCTCGACCATTATTTTTCTCAAGGTACATGTTTAAGACGGCTTTCGAAAAGGCTGAGACTCTTGAAGGTGGAATAGAATGGTTCAAAATCTATTCATAGAGGAATACAGGCATCCTCCTATTTACAAACTTGAAACAGAACTCGTGGAGAGGAAAGGCCTTGGCCACCCTGATTACATAGCTGACTCTGCAAGTGAAATAGCTAGCAGAGAGTTGAGCAAGTATTATCTTAGAGAATACGGTAGGATCCTGCACCACAACTTGGATAAAACACTCCTAGTCGGAGGTCAAGCTAAAGTCTACTTCGGAGGAGGTCAAATAATACACCCTATATATATAATAGTATCTGGGAGAGCAGTAACCACCGTGAAAACAAATAATGGAGTAGACGAAGTTCCTGTAGGGTCTATTATTCTAGGAGCAGTCAAAAAATGGATAAAAGAAAACATGAGATTCCTTGAACCCGAGGAACATGTTATAGTGGATTATAAGATTGGTAAAGGAAGTGCTGATCTAGTTGGAATATTTGACACCGCGAGATCAGCTCCTAGATCCAATGATACGAGCTTTGGAGTAGGTTATGCACCACTTTCACCACTAGAATCCCTCGTATTTGAAACAGAGAGGCTTCTAAATAGCAAGGAAGTTAAGAGTAGGATTCCCGCTGTAGGTGAGGACGTTAAAGTGATGGGGCTAAGGGAAGGCGACACTATAGATTTAACTATAGCTATGGCTGTCGTATCCAGCCTCGTCGCAGATAAAGAGGATTATCTGTCTGTGAAGGAAGAAGTTAGAGAGAAAGTCTTGGATCTAGCCTCAAAAATCGTGCCAGACTACAATGTAAACGTGTATATAAACACTGGAGACACCCCAGAGAAAGGTATCTTCTACCTAACATACACGGGAACCAGCAGTGAACATGGAGATGATGGAATGACCGGGCGTGGAAATAGAGTTAATGGGTTAATAACACCGCTAAGACCCATGAGTTTAGAGGCCACAGCCGGTAAAAACCCTGTGAGCCATGTCGGTAAGATATACAACGTCGCAGCTATGCTAGCTGCTAACAAGATCGCAGACGTTGTTAGTGACGCTGAGGAGGTTTATGTAAAACTGCTAAGCCAGATTGGAAGACCTATTGATGAGCCCTTGGCAGCTAGCGTAATGGTCAATCCGGGAGAGGGGAGAGAGCTTACGTCCAGTGAGAAGGAAGAGATACGTGGAATCATCAATGAGATAGTGGGTAATATAATGGGCATTACTGATATCATTCTCAATGGAGAAACTATACTCTTCTAGCGAATTAACCCTTTCTTCCAGCATGTTAGTATGTAATAGGCACCCGGCTAAGCCTACCTTAATTATAAAATAGGAGATGAAGACGCTCAGAGATCCTGTAAAAGTGAAATATAAAAAGAAATGAGTGAATTACATTCCTAAGTAGGCTTCTTTGAACTTCGGGTTCTCAGTTAACTCGCTTATTGCTCCTTCTAAAACAATCCTGCCATTCTCCATTACATAACCGTAGTCTCCTATGCTGACAGCCATTTGAACACTTTGCTCCACAAGTAGCACCGTGAGCCCCTCCTCGTCTCTAAGTCTTCTAATTACATTTCCTATGTCTTGAACTAATTTCGGCGCTAAGCCTAGACTGGGCTCATCCATCATTAGTATCTCCGGGTTTGACACTAACCCTCTTGCAATTGCTAGCATTTGTTGCTCACCACCACTGAGCGTGCCTGCTTTCTGGTTTAATCGTTCTTTTAGTCTGGGGAAGAGGTTGAAAGCCTTCTCCAAGTTCTCATCAAATTTCTCCTTAGCCCTTTTCGTAAACGAAGCCAAGTATAGGTTTTCATATACTGACAACTGAGGCCACAGTCTTCTGCCTTCAGGAACAAGAATTAAGCCTGTTTCAGCTCTATGGTGTGCTGGCAATTTGGTTACATCTTCTCCGTTAAACTCTATCATCCCATCCCAGGCTTTTAATACTCCCGATATCGTCCATAATGTAGTGGTCTTTCCGACACCATTTGAGCCTAGTAAAGTAGTAATTGTTCCTTTTTCTACCCTGAGGTTCACACCATGGAGTACTTCTGTTTCACCATAACCAGAAACCAGATTTTCAACTCTTAACACGACGCTCATTTCTAATCACCTTTTCTGAACAAATTTCAACGCTAACTCAGGGTTACCTAGATAAGCAGCAATAACCTCTGGATTGTTAGCTATCTCAGTCGGCGATCCCTCAGCTATCTTCCTACCGAAATCCAGTACAATCATTCTCTCCGCGAAATTCATTATAGCATGCATAACATGTTCTATCATAACAATCGTAATCCCTTTCTCCTCGTTTATTTTCTTCAATAACCCTATCATCACATCAATCTCACTTGGAACTAAGCCTGCAAGAACCTCATCGAGTAACAGGAGATCCGGTTGAGAGGACAATGCTCTAGCCAACTCGAGTCTTTTCTTCTCTTGAACATTCAACAAACTAGCAGGCAGATTCTCTTTTTCTCTTAAATCAACAAAATCAAGCGTATCTAATGCTATCTCCCTAGCCTCGTCTTCACTTATAGAATCATGCCTTGGCCCAAACAATGCACCAATCATAGCATTTTCTAGAACGGTTAAATCACTAAAAGGTTTAACAACCTGGTGTGTTCTAGCCATACCATACCTTGCCCTTTTATGAGGAGACCAATTAGTCACATCAGTATCTTTAAATATAACCTTTCCAACATCTGGTCTATATACCCCGTTTATCACATTAAACAGTGTTGTTTTACCTGCCCCATTAGGACCTATTATACCAAATCTCTCCCCTTCCCTCACTCTAAAAGACACCTGGCTTAAAGCAGTTAATCCCCCAAACCGTTTCGTCACGTTATCCACTACCAGAATATCAGCCACAACACATCACCTTTACTCTAACCATCTTCTTAGCCTAGGTAATTTCTTCTTCAGCAATCCAACTACTCCTTCAGGAAAGAAAGCAATTATAACAACAACTGTAGCCCCAAGTATAACATAAGTAAGTTCTCCAACTGTAGTTAAAAGAGACCAGTCAAGAATATAGTATATAACTGCACCAATAATAGGTCCTATGAATGAGCCAATTCCACCTACAGCAACCATTATGATCATTTTTATACTGAATAGAAGGCTAAAATCATGTGCAGCATAAGATTTCCTGAATTCACTAGCAACCCCCCATAGACTTCCTATTAACCCTGCAAGGATGAAAGCATATATCTTGTATCTGAACGTATCAACTCCCATGACTTCAGCGGCATCCTCGTTTTCTCTAATAGCTGCAAGTCCGTATCCAAACTTACTTATACGTATAAAATATGCCAGATATATTGTTATAATGAATAAAATGAAGTGCATCCAGTAGAAAGTAGTATCAGAAAGCCCCATGTTTGGATTTGTTAGTTCCTTCCCTCCAAATGGTGAAAGCATTGAGGTAATGTATATTATTAAAAACATCACTACATAGTCTAATCCTATCGTAGCAATAGCGAAAAATGCTCCTCTCAACCTCAAAACAGCATACCCGACAATCCATGCTATCAGTACCGACAAAACGACCGCTAATAATATGCTTTCCGAAAAGAAAACTGCTAGCATCTCATTGCTAATCCTACCATGCATAGAAACATAAGACAAAATACGAGATCTATTAGCTATAGCCAAGATATATGCTGTAGAGAACGATCCTAATCCCACGAACACGGAGTGCCCGAAACTTACATATCCAGTATAACTCATTATAACAGCCATTGCCAATGCTATACCAATATAGAACATTAAATCTGATCCGTTTGCAATGTATACTCTAGGAATCAAATTACTACTGCCTAAATAACCCAATAAAAGGAAGAATATTACAATCAGTGTTGACATTAGAAATCCTGGACGCTTTATAACACTAGTCAATTTCATTCACCTTTTCTCCATGCATGTAACTTGTGTTCTATATCTCCGAACACACCATTTGGTTTCAGTACCAATGCAATTATGAGCGCGGCGAATGCCACTGCGAAAGCTATCTGCTGGGTGTTACCGGTTAATTCTAGTGTTAGCATATAGATTATCCCGAGCAATATGCCTCCCAAGTATGTTCCGAGTACACTTCCTAATCCTCCTAAAACTACTATCACGAAGCATAAAGGCGCAATGATGCTTTCACTGTCAGGCGAAATAGAGTTAGAATACCCCAAGAAAAGCGCGCCTGACGCCATTGCAAACGCAGTGGCAACTATGGCAGTCATTACCTTTACTCTTACAGGGTTTATCCCTACGATTGAAAGCGCTCTAGCGTCCTGAGCTACAGCTCTTATTTTTAAACCCATAGATGTCCAGTTCATAACCCCGTATGCTAAGATAACTAGCACGAAACCCAAAGCAGACATTAGTAATTTTGATTTCTCTAATGTTACTCCTAGAAAATTAATATAGGTATGCCCAAATCCTCCTATCGAATATCCTATGGAAGGAGTGGTACTGTATGTATGTACGAAGTCTGAGATAACGTAGTGTATTCCATATAAGGCTATTCCAAAACCGAACGTAGCCATTAGACTAGACATCTCGTATTTTAGAGTCATTGTATCTACGTGTCCTATGATAGGGTGTAGTGTAACAAAGTAGAAGAAGGCACCGAATGCTGCGCCTAACAATCCCATCCATAGGAAGGCCATTGGTGGAGAAAACCATAATGATCCTTCATATGTTAGGTATAGAAATGCTGTTAGCATTCCAGCGAATACAACAAGGTGTCCATGAGCTAGGTTTACTACTTTCATTACACCCCATATTATTGTAAGTCCTATTGCAACCGATCCGAGTAAACTACCATACACTAGACCGACTATTAGACCTCTTGCTATAGCGTTACCCGTAATTGTTAACTCTAACATTCATCTATCCCCCTACATAATTCATGCTACCACTTTTTATCCACTAAATAATAGCAGTATAAAAATGTTTATCAAATATTACTTTTCTTAAAAGTATATTGATTTGAAATACCAAAAATAAAAAAACAAAAAAGATTAAGTTAATACTAATATCTTATACTTTATTTCTTCATAGCCCACCAAGCAGCCGCAATTATTATTATGATTATTATTACGATGACGCTTGCCCATAGTGCTGCATTACTCTTCTTTGGTGTGGTTGTTGTCTGTGTAGGTGAAGGCGTCGGTGAGCTTGTAGCTGTGCTCGTAGTAGTTGTCGTAGTTGTGGTTGTCTGAGGCCACCAAGAAGGCGCCATAAATAGCGGTTTAGCGGTAGCTACGTCAGTCGGATAAATTACATACTGTTTGCCGTTCTGCCATTGAACCACAACAATCTTGTGACCTATCTGTAGGCCTGTTTGAGGATCTATTTTCAGTCTTCCAAAGAATGTCATGAGGTCTAAGTTGTTCATTGATTGTCTAACAGCAGTACTATCCAGACTGTTAGCTGTTTCTATAGCTTTTACAAGGAACACTACAGCTGCACCGGCTTCCGCCGTATGGTATGATGCTTCTTCCATGTTAGGGCAGTCCTGTTTAAAGTACTTTAAGAATTCGTCTTTAGTGGGTCCAAACCAAGTTAAGCCCAACTTCTTGGCATAGTTCTGGTCAAAGTTTATTGATACATCCCACTGTGAGGGGTAAGCGACTCCATTCGCGACGTCCTTAAGATCCGTATAGAACTGAGGTTCTGCTGGTGCTACCAATATTCCGATGAACTTAAGATGCCATCCGAGATTATGTGCCTGACTTACTAGCGCCTCACCATCCTTAAAGTGGCCTCCTCCTATTAACACGTTTGCTCCTGCAGCCTTGGCTGCAGATATAAAGCTCGAGTAGTCTGTGGTGCCTGACTCGTATTTCTTATTATAAACAACATCCAACCCGAGTTTTTGAGCTTCCTTCATTGCACCGTTCATAACAGCGTTAGCAAATGCATTATCATTATAGATAAATGCTATTTTAACCGTTCCTATCTGACTCTGGTATTCCTTGAGCATTTCTAGAGAAGTAGCGAAATACTGACTAGCAGGAGCTAGAATTTGCACGATATACTTGTATCCCTGTTGAAATATTGAGTCACTTGCACCACCATGGCTTAGCATTACCTTTTTATATTGTTCAGCAAGAGGTGCTGCTGCAGCTGTTAGTCCACTACTATAAGGTGCTAGCAGGAAGTCCACTTTATCGCTTGTTATCAGTTTAGCATATAAGCTAGAGACTAAGGTTTTGCTTGATTGATCATCATAATAGACTAGTTGTAACTTATATGTTTTCCCATTAACCTGTACTCCTCCATTATTATTGAAATAATCTATGGCAGCCTCAACACCACATAAAGATTGCTTTCCCTCTATCGAGAATTTACCAGTTAAACTAATACTCATACCAATTTTTATCACATTTCCAGAAACCGTTTGGGGGTGCGTATCTGCAATGGCTGTCAACGGAGATGCTACAGATGCCAACATGACTATTAGAGCTATGCTAACTAAAACTCTACTAACGAGTTTGTTCATACTGTTTTACACCTCCATTAGCGAGAATGGGTATATCTGTATTTTATAAATTTAGATTAATTGTATATAAACATATCAATCAGAAAATGTTGATGTGAACAATAAAAACAGAAGTCAAAATAAGGGAACACAAAGAATACTGTATATTACTTCTCAGAGGTGTGTAGAATGAGTTTGACCTCAAGCGATTACATGTTTTCGGATCCTGAGAAACTAGCTTCGACTGTTATAGATAAAGCAGTGGATAACAGTCTTGTAATAGGGACGAGTGGTTTTGGGAGTGTTGGTTATCCGAAGACTATGCCTAAGTATCTGGCTGAGAAGGCTGAATCAAAGAGTGTTAAGATATCTATTCTAACCGGAGCTAGTGCTTATGCTATGGACGGTATTTTTGCTGAGAAACGGGTTGCGGTTAGAAGGTATCCTTATCAGAACAATCCTGTTATGAGGAAAATGATAAATGAGGGGCTTGTCGAGTTCATGGATTATCATTTAGGTGAGTGGCCTTTCCTTGTTAGGTATGGTTGGCTTGATGAAGTTGTTGGGAATATAGATCTTGCTATTGTTGAAGCAGCCCAAGTACTTGATGACGGATTCGTACCTACTGGTAGTATTGGTGCTATAACTGCTTTCGTGGAAAAGGCTAGATATGTGATTGTTGAAGTTAATAGAGATGTTAGTGAGGAAATGAATGGTATACATGACATATATGTACCCCAACCAGGAGAGCCTATACCCTTGAGAAACGTTGAAGACAGGATAGGATCCCCTATAGTCAGGTTACCGAAAGGAAAGCTCCTAGGCATAGTAGAATCTAGCGGAATCGATGTTGGTGGAAAACCGGTTGAGCCTGGTAAAGTTGAGAAAGCCATTGCCGAGAACTTACTTGAGTTCTTCCAAAAGGAGATTGAGAATGGGCGATTACCAGGAAATCTCTACCCATTAGAAAGTGGTGTTGGAGCCGTTAACGATGCTGTTTTCAAAGCTGTGGGTGAAGCGGGGTTCAAAGGATTAAAAGCATGGACAGAGGTTATTCAGGATAGTCTCTTAAACATGTACCTGGAAGAGAAAATGGATGCTTTGTCAGCTACTAGTCTCATGCTTTCTCCAAAAAACTTGGAAAGAGTCTATCAGGAGGCTGAAGAGATCAAGAAAGATATTGTTTTGAGGCCGCAGGATATAACCAATAACATTGAGTTGATTAGGCGCCTCCGCGTTATAGCAATAAACACTGCGGTGGAGGTGGACATACTAGGAAACGTGAATTCCACTCACATTCTAGGGAAAAACATGATCAATGGCATAGGTGGTAGCGGCGACTATTCTAGAGGAGCCTTCCTAAGCATATTCATCACACCCTCAATAAGGAAGAATGGGAGAATCTCCACAATAGTACCTCTCGTTACACACGTAGATACAGTAGACCACGATGTAGACGTAATAGTGACAGATCAAGGGTACTGTGACCTCAGGGGTCTAAGCCTGCGGGAGAGGGCTAAGGTGATCATAGAAAGATGCTCACATCCTACATATAAGAATCAACTATGGAGTTACTATAATGAAGCAGTCAAGAGTGAAGGTCACTCCCCATCCATCTTGGAAAAAGCTTTCAGCTTCCACTTAAACTACATTAAGAATGGAGATATGAGGGAATAACGGTATTGAATGCCGGAAACATCTTCTCCTTCAACGGTAAAACCCCTCGAATACACCCCACTGCATTTATAGATCCTTCTGCTAGAATAGTCGGAGACGTCACTATCGAGGAAAACGTTGGAATTCTATATGGAACAATCATACGAGGAGACGATGATAGAATTGATATAGGGAAAAGTAGCGTAGTACTAGAGAATTCGCTCGTGGAGGCTCCCCCAGGGAAACCCGTCAGTATAAGAGAAAACTCCCTGGTAAGCCACGGAGCCATCATACATGGTGCAATAGTAGGAGACTGTAGTCTAGTGGGAATAGGAGCTATAGTATTGGATGGAGCCGTTATCGGAGAGGAATCAATCATTGCTGCTGGAGCACTTATTCCTCCTGGTAAAATAATTCCAAGGAGAAGTCTTGTTATCGGGATTCCCGGCAAGACTATTAGAAACATTACAGACGAAGATTTAGAAGTCGTTAAAAAGGAACTCGAGGCTGTTCATAGAAAAATACCAGTATATAAAAGACTTTTTTCAAACCGGCGCGATAAATGTAACGATTAATTCTAGAATAAACTAGGAACGTTGAATCTGGGAACCGTAAAACCAGTCTTCTAACAATATATAGTAGTTAAAGGTCAGCCAGCCACCGCCTAATCATCCAGGCTTCATTGAGATTTGACTGTCTGAACCGGCTCTCTTCATCCCTATATATAGGATTTATGAATACTCCTCTATAACATTGTCTATATTCTGGTATACATCCATGACGCTGTCCAAGTCTTTTTCTACTCTGCATGTTGGGCTTATAATTCTCCCAATATAGTCCGCTTGAACCAGTAGTTCATCAACAGTCCTCTGCATATTCTCTATAAATTCCTCGTCAGGATTAACGTCAATTAATGATTTTATGTCAAACCCCAGAGAGATTATTATACGGTCTCCACATGATCTTATTTCCAGGAACACTTGTGGTGCGGTTTCCTCTATTACCCTTACCGTGTTGGATACAGTTTCAACTCGGTATCCTTTTTCTGATAACAATTTCCTGAGCTCGTCGAGGATTATCCTGTCACATCCTTGCAAGCCTAAGCCACCGCTTACATGTCTATAAATGTTTTAGGGAGGGATATGTTTTCTCTCCTACATCTATTAACGCATAATAACCTTGTAATAAAGGGCCAGGATTAACTATGAGGGTATTACCCAGTTCAATATATCCTCTTGATTCATGTATGTGGCCGCATAACACTATTCGAGGTTGATATTTACCTATGAATCTCATTATATTCTTCGAACCTACATGTACTCCAAATATAGTTTTATCCAACATCTGATACGGAGGATAGTGAGTCAATAAAATGTCTAGTCCCTTCTCCCCCTCCAGTAAGGATTCAAGCTTCTCTAAACTATACCCCGGTTCTATTCCTCCGATTCCTCCCACTCTCAGTCCGTAAATAGTGATTATTCTACCTCCAACATTCCATTCGAACTCTTTAAGCTTCCTAGCTATATGAGGAGAATCAGTATTACCCGTGACGGCTAATACGTTAGTTCCGGCTTCATATAATATCTCTAGAGATTCCATGCATTCGAAATCGCCTGTAGCAATGACCATATCAAACTCTTCTCTATCAAGAACGGATCTAAGCTTTCTAGTTTCGCAGTGTATGTCTGTTATGTGAATTATTCTAACCAATGAGTAACCCCATAGTTTTATTCTTTACAATGTAAAATGATGTCACTAAGGGTATGAGGAGTATAGATATTGCCAAGAATACTACGTAGTTTGTGGCTTGTTCTAGTGTAAACACCTCGAATAGGAATTCTATTATAGAGCCGGCTAGTATTGAGTATGCACCTAGTCTGTATTTGTATAATGATAACCCGCTTACGATGAGTGCAAGAACAATCGCGTATACTGATATATTGTATATGGATAAGCCTTGAACTGTAACAGCTAACATTATAGAGGAAAGAGCAGCTGTGAATGATGCTATATAGAGGGATTTTAGCAAGTTAGTATTGTATGATAGCTTCCTGTAACATTTTAGTATTTTATCGTATAGATCGGATAATAGACTGTAAATTTCCTCAGTGTTAGTGAATTTATCGTCTATAACTACCTGAGGCTTCCCACAATATTCTTCTATGTTCATCGTGAGTGTCTCTATACTTCCAAGTAAATCATATATTACCCTCGCCTTTTCCAGGATTATTGTTTTAGTCTCGTCTGATACTTCAGGATCCCCCTTAATCTGTGTCACAGCTTTTCTAAGCAAACTGTAGTAGCTCATACTGTTATTCCCTTCTCTAAATATTCCTCAACAACTCTTTCGAGTAACTCGTATGAGAGTTCTATGTCCCTTTTATAGGCCTTCTCAACAGTGGAGTGAGTATTTTCTGTCGCAACAGTTATAGCTGTAGAGCATATGCCTGCATGCGTGCCTGCAGCTGCATCTGTGCCTCCCTGTGCTACCGCTATCTGTAAGCTGAGTCTTGAATCTTTTGCCTGTTGCATGATCCACTTCGAGAGGGGGATGCAGGATACGTATGCCCTATCAACCAGTCTTAATACCGGCCCTTTACCCAGCCCATATCCACCCGTATAGGGCGGCCTGCAACATGTGATCGTGTCTATTGCTATCATGTAGTCTGCATTTAACATATGAGATAAAGCGTACGCTCCTTTCAAACCTATTTCTTCCTGAACTGTCCATGCGAGAATGATTTTCCTATTCTTTACTCTCTTATCTTTTAGAATACCCGCTAGCTTTAGGAGAATTGCTACTCCTACTCTATCATCTAACGGTCTCCCGGCTATTACTTCCCCTCCTCGTAGTTCAACATATTTGTGCTCGAGTACAGCAGGGCTAGGGGGTTCGATGCCTAGATCGGCTGCTTCATCCTTTGCCTCGGCTCCTATATCAATTCTGTAATCTTCTAATTTAGAAGGCTGTTTATCATCTCTCTTGAGGTGAGGTGGAATTATACCTATAATGCCTGGAACATATCCGTTCTCGGTTTTCACTTTTACATGCATAGAATCCAGCATGTTCAGTGGTACTCCTCCTAGTGTTATAAAGTATAGTTTGCCTTTCTCATCTATACCTGTAACAAGTAAACCTATCTCGTCCATGTGTGCCGCGATTACTAGAGTCTCCTCATAATCTTTTTGGCCTAGAGACAGGTAAACGTTCCCCATATTATCTTGTGATGGTTGTAATCCTATTTCTTCTAGTTTCCTAGTTATATAGGATCTTATTTCATCCTCGAATCCTGAAGGACCTGGAGGGATCATTGACTCCTTCAGGAGTTTGATTAATTCGGCTACCATCTTCCATCACGGTTAGATTATTCTGTACTTTATTTCTTTTAAAATATCGAGTAGAGCTGGGCCATAATGCGCTAGGCTGTTTGGTTCTATTATTATTAACCTGTCTTCCTTTAAGGCTCTTAACTTCTGTAAACCCCTTTCCCTCAACCTATGAATAATACTCTCTTGGGTGTACTTGGAGTAAGGTTTCGGCTCATATATTATGTAATCGGGATCTTTTTCAAGTATTTGCTTGGGATCAGGATTAATTATCCATGTAATTCTCTGATCTCCAAAAATATTGTTAAGCCCTATAGTTCTCAGCGCATGATCTATATATGTTATTCCACCTATGCTGGTTGGCCCTCCTAGATCTACTTCATAGTAAACAGTGCCTATAGACTGCTCAGCTGCTAGATTATGTATCTTACTCATCATTTTCTGGGCTAACAGCCTACCCTCCGACATTTTATTTATGACTATCCCCACCGTTACCGTGTTTGAAAGTATATCATAGAGGTTCACTGGAAGCGGAATTGGCACGGTGGTATAACCTTTCTCCTCCAGTTCATAAATCTTATCTCTCTGTGCTCCTGTCGTTACTAGTATGAGATCCGGTTTTAGTTGTTCTAGAATTCTATAGTTCACTTTATAGTAAGAACCGACCTTAGGTTTCTCTTTGGCTTCTGGGGGTTTATCACAAAATACGCTTACACCAGCTAGTTTGTCTTCTGCTCCTAATGAGTATATAGTGTCTGTTATTGCTGGTGCTAGGCTAACTATTCTCTGCGGATCATCGGGTAATTGTATATGTTTTCCTAAGATCTCGGAGTAAATTTTCATTCCCGACACCACTGTTTACTCTTATTGGTTATGTAGTATTTTTATTGTTGTTGGATATCTTATCCAACACTCACCATATAGTGGAAAACATGCTGTAAAAACTTTATTTCCCTTTATAAACAAGAAACCAATTAGTGGATAATTCTATTTATAGGTGGATAAACCTTGCCCCGTTTATTCAAAGAAGAAGCTGTGAAGAAAATAGAAGAAGACCTGAAAAGGTGGGAAAAGGAGACTCTGCCAAAAAGCCTAAAACGTTATCCTGAAAGGATGGATGAATTCACGACACTAAGTGACATAGAAGTAGGCAGAATATATACTCCTGCACACATCAATGATTTTGACTACTATGAAAAACTAGGATTCCCTGGAGAGTATCCCTATACTAGAGGAGTACACGCCACTATGTATAGGGGAAGATTATGGACTATGCGGATGTTCTCTGGCTTCGGAGGGCCTGAAGAAACCAATCAGAGGCTAAAATTCCTCATATCACACGGAGAAACAGGGTTAAGCCTAGCATTCGACTATCCTACACTAGTAGGTATCGACTCGGACGACCCCATGGCTAGAGGCGAAGTAGGTATAGTGGGAGTCGCTGTAGATACATTGAGGGATATGGAGATAATATTCGACAACATCAATATGGGCGAAGTAACTACCAATATGACGATAAATCCACCAGCTCCTGTGTTACTTGCAATGTATGTTGCAGTAGCAGAGAAGCAAGGGGTACCTTACGAGAAAGTAGGGGGTACAACTCAAAACGATCCTCTTAAAGAGTTCATAGCTCAGAAAAGCTATGTCTTTCCTCCCGAACCAGCTGTTAAAGTAGCAATGGACTTGATTGAGTGGAGTGTAAAGAACCTTCCGAAATGGAATCCAATAAGCATCAGTGGCTACCATATTAGAGAGGCCGGTTCAGATGCTGTTCAGGAACTAGCGTTCACAATAGCTGATGGAATAGAATACGTCCGTCAATTAATATCAAGAGGATTGGATGTAGACAGCTTTGCTCATAGGCTTAGCTTCTTCTGGGATTCGCATATAAACTTTTTCGAGGAGATCGCGAAGTTCAGAGCAGCCAGAAGGATGTGGGCTAAAATAATGAAGGAATGGTTCCATGCGAAAAAGGAGAGGAGCCTATGGATGAGATTTCATACACAAACTGCCGGTGTAAGCCTAACGGCTCAGCAGCCATGGAATAACATTGTCAGAACAACCATCGAGGCTCTGGCGGCAGTGCTAGGGGGAACCCAAAGCCTTCACACTAATAGCTTCGATGAGCCTTTCAGGGTACCCAGCGAATTCGCTGCAAAGATAGCTCTTCGTACACAGCAAATAATAGCATACGAGTCGGGCGCTGCAGACACCATTGATCCCTTAGCAGGTAGCTACTATGTTGAGTGGCTAACCGATGAAATAGAAGAGAGAGCCTGGAGATATATAGATAGGATAGAAAGAATGGGAGGTATGCTTGAAGCAGTAAAGAAAGGATTCCCGCAGAGAGAGCTTACCGAGACATCGTATAAATTCCAGAAGGACGTAGACGAAGGCAAGAAGTTCATTGTAGGCGTGAATATATTCGTAGATGAAGATGTTGATGAGATTAGAAACGTCCCTCTACTTGACTTTAACCAAGAAGAAATAGAGAAGAGGCAAACTGAAAGGCTGAAGTTTATAAAATCTATGAGGAGTAAAGAGAAGGTTGAAAATGCGTTAGCTGAGCTCGAGAGAACAGCTACTCGTGGAGAAAATGTTATGCCTTATATACTAGAAGCTGTCAGAGCTTATGCTACACTAGGAGAGATTATGAATGCGCTGAAAAGAGTATATGGCGTTTATGTGGAACCTCCTATTTACTGAGGTGTCAGTGAATATGGAAAAGAAGCCTGTTAAGGTGCTAGTAGCTAAAATAGGTCTCGACGGTCATGATAGAGGAGCTAAGGTTATTGCTAGAGCACTGAAGGATGCAGGTATGGAAGTGGTATATACTGGGATAAGGCAGACGCCTGATCAAGTTGTTCTATCAGCCATAGAAGAAGATGTGGATGTTATTGGAGTAAGTATACTCAGCGGCGCGCACGTCCATCATGTTAAGAGACTTATAGAATTGTTAAAACGAGAGGGTGGATCGGATATTCCAGTAGTAGTCGGGGGAACCATACCGATCCCTGATGTTGATACCTTGAAGCTGATAGGAGTTAAAGAGGTATTCTTGCCTGGGACTTCTCTAAAATACATTGTAGATACTGTTAGGAGGCTCTATGAGGAGAGGAATTCTGTTGAGGGACATAATTGAGTTATTTGAAGAGGCAAAGAAGGGGAAACTAAGAGCTATAGGTCGTCTTTTAACTATCGTAGAAAACTCCAGTGTAGACGTGCTTGAACTACTTGAATACATGTCAAGCCATGGTGGCAACGCGCAAGTAATAGGTATAACTGGTATTCCGGGAGCTGGAAAGTCAACATTGATCTCTAAAATGATAGGTGAATATAGGAAACAGAATTATAAAGTGGCTGTAGTTGCTATCGATCCCTCTAGCCCTATCACGCAAGGATCACTTATGGGTGATAGGCTTAGGATGCAACAGTTTGCTACGGATAGAGGTGTCTTCATAAGGAGCATGTCAACCAGAGGATTGAAGGGAGGGCTAAGCATAGCTAGCATGTCAACTATAGAAGTCTTTGACGCATTGGGCTATGACAAAATTTTAGTTGAGACTGTCGGCGTGGGCCAGTCGGATGTCGATATAATGAATGCTGCCCACACGATTATCGTTGTTACAATGCCTGGGGCAGGAGACGATATTCAAGCTTTGAAAGCTGGCGTGATGGAAATAGGGAACATATATGTTATCAATAAGAGTGATAAACCTGAGGCTTCTAGGACCTTCGAGTACTTGAAGTTCTCTTTAGATAAGGGGGACATTGGCCTTATCGAAAAGGATTGGGTGCCTAGAATAGTCAAAACATCTGCTATAATGGGACAGGGTATTAAAGAATTAGTCAATATTATTGAGGAGCACTGGAATCATGTTAAGAGCAAGGGATTGGCTAAAGAGAAACTTGTCTCGAGGAGGCTGTTACTTTCTAAGCTTTTGCTTGAGCGTGTTTTCTCGGAGAGTTTGCAGGAATCTTTTAGAGATTTAGATGGTACGTTAAAGAAAAGGATAGTTGAAGGCAAAGATTATCGTTCTGTTACCCGTATGCTAGCGAAGAAAGCTGTTTCAAAAATGATAGATAGGGTTGACCAGTCATAGAAGCAGGTCATGAGGTTTTATTTCTCTCTTAGCTGACTCTGATAATATTCCTAGTCTCGCATTCCACGCTTCTTTTATGGAGGATGCTCCTGCATATCCTAGGCTTGCCTGTAGTGTGTTAATAATTCTTTCAATTACTTCTGTGAGACACCCGGAATACTCGACAAACCCCTCTACTCCCTCTGAGATTCTTTTCACTGTTCTACCGTATCTATCTGCGGCATACCTTCTATGAACAGCTGATGAACTGGCCATACCTCTGTATAACTTATAGTTCTTCCCTCCAATAGTTACTATGGGGGATGCAGCTTCCTTTGTTCCTGCTAGGAATCTCCCTAGCATAACTGCTGATGCACCAGCGATTAAGGATTTGGCTATATCAGAAGGATTTCTTATGCCTCCATCGGCCACTATAGGTGTTTTTCCATGCAGACCAAGCTCTTCTAGAGCCTCCCTAACCTGCATTACTGCCCATAGGGTGGGTGCAGCTGCACCAGTTACTTCTCCTGTACTGCAAATGCTTCCACTGGAAACACCTACACGTAATCCGCTTACATTTTCTATTCTAGAAATCACATCCAATGTAGCCTGTTTTGTACCAATGTTTCCTATTATGAGATCGGACTCTAATTGAGGGGATAATTTGGCAAGCGAAGATATAACGTTTTCATTATGCGCGTGAGCAACGTCTACTACAAGTACATTTGCTTTACCGTTTAACCTCTCTATTCTCTTACTATCAAAAGGCGATACTGCAGCTCCTACCACGAGTTTCCCGTCATCGTCTACTGCTGGCTTACCTTTATATTCCATCATTACCCTGAGATAGGCTGATATTTCTACTATTTCATCGAGCGTAACGTTTTCAGGGTTCTCTATAACTATTCTATATCCCGAACTAGTTTTTTCAAGCCTAACAAACCTATTAGGATTCATGTAATCCTCGATGAGATTCGTGGCTTCAGTTTCTTTTACTTTTAGGATCTGGTTCTCCTGTTCCTCTATACTAATATTTCTATGAATAACGCCTAGTCCTCCTAGTTGAGATAATTTAATCGCTAGTTCTGCTTCAGTAACCGTATCCATAGGACTAGAGACTATCGGGATACTTAGCTTGATTTTATCCGTCAGATTGGTTGTCAAGTCAACTTGGTTAGGTTCTACCTTAGATAGCCCTGGTATTATTACAACATCGTCGAATACTAGTATTCTATCACTTAATCGATTCATTTACAAAACCTCCTTGATTTCCGGTTTCAATGGACATTGTTGATTTTAAATATTGTTATTCTATCGGGTTTAAAATGCCCATTTCTAAGGACTATAGCTTGAAACTTTAATCGAGTGTTCAAACTAGATAACTCCTCTATACCTAGTCCAGTTATCTCTGAAACCCCTCTAATGTATGTTAGATTTTGATTAGCAAAAACTATGAAGGTACCTGTATTGGAGTAAACCGTCGAACTCAGATCCCAGGGGTTTTGCGTTGCGTATATTATTCTTAGCTTCTTGCTTCTAGATTCCCTGAAGAGATGATGGGCTTTATTAGATTTGAATATGCCAGGTAAGACTCTCCATGCCTCATCTATTATCAGAACCTTTTCTATACTAGGTTTATCCTCGACGAGTTTCTTTACGGTGTTTTCATCGAATTCATTTAATATGTTGAGATTTGTATAACTTGTTAAATGTTTATCTTTCAGTAGCATCAATAAATCTCCTTTCGGATCTATAATGTTAACATTTACTTTCTTTTTGAGAAAACTCGAGCTGATTATGTAGAGTAGCGTTGTTTTACCTGCTCCGGTGGGTCCGATGATTCCCACATGCCTTTCGAAATCATCAACCCATTTCAAACAGTATAGCAAACCTTCGATGCCTCTTCCAATACATATGTTATTAGAGGATTCAGGGGCTCCTGGAGTCACTAGGGCTTCGAAATCATCGTATATTGTGTTTTTCCTTATTGCGATCTGGTTCTTTATTAGATCGACGATAAGGTTTGGATCGCGAAAAATTTCTTTTTCAACGATTTTCTTTGGATGTGATCCGAGTAATGATGATAACTCTACTCCTAGGAACTCTATGTGTTTTTCCAGCTCGTTAGTATCATTAGAGCATAGAATGATTACTTTTGTATTGTGAAAACCTATATCATTTATTTTACTTATAAGATGATCGTATTCATCGCTGGTTTTCGATTTAATAAATTCCTCATACCTTTTAATGTTGACTAGTTTCTTAGCGGTTCTCCGTTTATCTAGCGGAACATACGTATCGATTATATATGAGTAAATTTTTTCATTTATTGTTGATAGGTGAGCTATTTTCCTCGATATTTGTGAAAATTTGTCCGCAGAAACTAATGTAGTATATGGAAGGTTCAGTTTGATTTTTATGCAGAACAAACTGTTAGTTGAAGAGAGAAAAGAGCTTTCCAGTCTTAATATCCCATCTGCATTGATCGAGTATTTCTTGGGAGATACTCTGGATCCTATGACTGGTTTGCCCGATTTATAGATATTTCTAATTATCAATATAAGTGACAATGCAATGATGAGGGATACATAGTTCACTTATCGAATTCACCCCCGTATGGGTATGTATGGGAATACCCTGCTTCCTAGAAGCTTAGCCAGCTGTCTCGCTATCAGTACAAGTATGGCTATATACAGGATTGGCATGAGCATTAGTTGGAAGAACACGTTTGATATAATGAAATATATTGAGTCTGTAGTTACTCCCAGGAAGTCCTTGACATAATAGTATCTTAATTTATCGTAGTTTGGAGTTCCTGTTTTCTTTCCCTCTAGGCGAATAATTAAGTTGCTAGTGTTTGCTTGGTTGACGGATGTTATCCTATATGAGGTGCCGGATAATCCTAACCACTCCCATTTACCATTACTGGAAAAGTTGCAGTTTTCGCAAGATATAACATCAATTCTTATGCCATCTGGTATTCTAAGGCCAATATAAGCTTGACTGGGCCCGCTATATTTTATTGAGATCATGCAACCGGTAGAGGATTTTTCATCTATGGATATTGATGAGATTTTTACTTCGAGTAAGCTTCTATATATAATTGCATAGTTAGAGTCCATCCACAGGATGAAGGGAGATACTATATCAAGAGTTACCCTGGATTCCTTAATGGAATAATCTGTGGAGGGATCTACTGGATATGGAGTTGCAGGGAACGAAATTCCGTCAATAATAAAGTAGGTATAAAACTCCTTGTTCGAAGGAAGGCCTTTCTCAGCTAAACTAGCGTCAATATATCCTCCGTCTGAAAGATATCTAGCAATCAAAACCCGTCCTCCGTTTTCCATAACCTTAAACTCCACAGGAAATGACGTATTAATGGGTGGTTCAGCGTTATAGAAGCTTGTTCTAACTATCGGGTAGCTTATCCCCCAATTCAGAAGATCATTCGGGTGAGTTGAGATTGGAGACATTGGCGGTGTAAATGCTTGTGTGAAAGCTGGTAGTAATGGTAAACCAATGTAGAATATTATGGAGAGCGAGATAAGCCATGCTCCTGCAGATCTACCGAGTCGGAAAGGCATTGCAATAAGCATTATTCCCATAGCGATAAGAGCAAACCAATAAGATTGGAAGAAATAACCCGATATTTTCATGAAACTTATTGTTATCATATTATAGGATACTAGCCTTATTACGGGGCCTAATATATCTCCGTATAGGATTAAGGATTTCAAAGCCTTAAATGCTGTGTAATAAGCTATTAGGAGAAGCCGTTGCTGGCCTAGGAAATCCAGTGTAGTGTCCGTCCATGCATAGAAGCCTTCCCAGCTGGATCCCAGTATTTTGGCTAGTTCAATTATTCCTGTTTTAATGAAGTCTATGGATACCAATAAAGTGAAAGTTAGGATAGAGTCTTTAATTAGGTTTGGCCCCCATCTCTTCAAGGAATAAATAGGAAAAGGTAGTGCATAGATTAGCACTCCTAGATAATAAGTTAAAAAGGACAGATAAAAGGCTACTTCAACGAAGTCATCGACGTTTAACATTACTTAACTATCACCCTGTTACTGATCGAACGACATAACTGACTAATGCAAAAACTGTTGTCCCCATAGCCAACCAGAAAGATGCCCATATAGAATCTTCTACGAGGCTATCGCCTGCTCTTTTTAGTTTAGTGAATGGTATTGGTGAGCCTTTCAGAGTCCAGCCGATACTCCACGTTAATATGAAGAGTGACCATGCTATAGTAGTAACCTTCGTTGTCAGGTCTTGTATAAATTGTACTGCATCCACATTTTCTCACCGTTCAATGACGCTGAAGATATTAGGGAGTCGTTTGCGATAGTGTTGTAAAAGGCATTGCAACAGTACCGTTTGCAGGTATTTTTGCAACGATATAATTGTCTCCGATAATAACTCCATTAACTCCTTGCGGTACTATTTCACTAGGCTTTACTAGGTATACCATCGAATAAGGGTAGCCTCTTATAACGATGTATCCCCTGTAATTCGAGTTGAAACATAGCTTTGCTTCCTCGATACTACCGTTGATGGCTTTATACTGAACTAATCTTAGAGACTTAGTGTCTGAGAGGTTAAGGTATCGGACTGGTAGGATTACAATATTGTCTCCACCGGATAGAGCTTGGGGGTAATTGAGGAGGAGATTACCTATAATTGGCATGTAATTGTATACAGCTAACGCCTCATTTTCCGTTGAGTGAGTATAAAGCTTCTGAAGGAAAATAGTGGAAATTGAACAAGTGCATATAGAATTGTTATTGGAGAAAGCTTTGGTGAATAACAGTTTTGAAACGGTATCCTTAACTATCTCTAAAACAGGAGAATCATTTGACACATACGGGATTACAAAGTAATTAAGATACCGGGAGTATCCATTATATGCTAGACCAATGACTCCTAAAAATGGGCCGTGGGTTACTGTGAAATGATAATTATTCTTGTATGAGTAGAACAATATTAATGGTTTGTTTAACTCATTGCTGTATACTAAACTTCCATTTCCTTTTAACCTGAAACCTCTTGTAATAAGCGATATGTAACTAGGATATATGTGCATAGAATAATACTGGAAGACGTTTCGAACATTAGCGTAAATGGGGGTTGTTCCGTTTAACTGCAATGCAAACTCGGTATCTAATGGCGGAGGCACTATTACAATGGAGGGATATAGTTTTATGGTTGTATTAATTTCGATTGATCCTATTTTAACACCTGTTCCAAGTGATAGGACTGTATTCGAGGAATACGGGATAATCCTATTATAGTTAGCATTTCTAGCCTTCAGAAGAAATAGTAGCTGATGTATACCTATACGTTTTATAGTTACATTAAAGGTTGAACCCATTGAGAAGTAATTTCCACTAGATATGGTATCGTATAATTCCCCATTAACATATAAGTAAAGCCTAGATATTAGTGAAGAGTAATGGATGTGATAGGTGACTGTCGCGTTTTCATCGTCTAAAACCACCGAACCTAGTATAGGAATTAAGTCGATTTCCTTTACATCTTCTAAGTACTTGCTCGAATTAAAATCGTATACGTAGTTCTTTTTATAACTAGTTTCAAAGCCAGCTTTAGTTACATTTATAATTAAAGTTTCATTATTGAATCCGTGGAAATTGCTTGTTATAAAAGTAGAATTCCTTTTTATGTATGCTACATCGAATCTTAAGCTATTTATTTTACTTAAATCAACTTGAAGGTAATTATCCAGAGAATAATCAGCATATTTTCTTAGCACGATACTATTGATAGCTGGATATACGACATATTGAAATACCTTTGATAAATAACCATCTCCTATACCTACTTGCAGATCCCTCTTTAAAGGGATACAAGATTGGTATAGCTCGTTACTTAATATGGGAATAGGCTTTTTCGGGACTATGATGACGTGCGAATCATCAGTTATCAATGCAGTGACATCGCTTTCATTTAATAGAATGTTACTTTTCGGGTTTATCTGAAAATCTGTTTTCTTATAGGAGGAGTTGGAGTAAATTATATATCTAATTCTAATTATTCTGTCTTCATTATTGTAGACTAATACGGTTCCATTAGACAGTCTGATCGTCTCTAGGTTCGTGGGAATATTACTGCGAACCTCTTCTTCTATCACACCTGTGGAGTAGTTAGTATATTTTTGTAATACAACTATAGAGTTGACTAATATAATTATTAGTAAAAGAGCACTTATTAGATTGGATAATCCCTTTTTATGGAGTGACTTACTCATTTGATGCCCCATATGTATTAAGGGGCACTAGCTAGAGAAGGTTGTTTAAAGTATGAAATATTAATAATGAAAGTTAGGAGATCTCCTTGGAAAGTTTGTAAATGGTGTTATCCTCTTTTTCATATTCATAATAACCTATGAGTTCATAGAATTCTTGCCTAGTCATCATTCTATCCAGTATGTTTCTCTGGGTTCCTTCCGATTTTATTACTCTCAGAGCATCTCTCATAGCTCCTAAGGATATTCTGAGTAGAGTTACCGGGAATAAGACTAGTTTGTATCCCCATTTGCTGAAGTCTTCAACAGTGAAATATGGAGTTTTCCCGAACTCTGTCATGTTCGCTAAGAGTGGTATATTGATTTTCTTTGAAAACTCTCTGAATTCTTCTTCATTTGTTAGTGCTTCAGGGAAAATTATGTCAGCTCCTGCCTGCTCGTAAAGCTTGGCTCTTCTTAAGGCTTCGTCTAGGCCTTCAACACCTCTAGCATCAGTCCTCGCAATGATAAGCATTTTATCTTTGGCAATCCTTTTTGCAGCAATTATTTTCCTGGTCATTTCTTCGGCTGGAGCTAGTTTCTTGCCCTTTAAATGACCGCATTTCTTCGGAAGGACTTGGTCTTCTATTTGAATGGCTGCTGCTCCAGCGCCGATTAAATCTCTCACCGTTCTTTGAACGTTAATGGTTTCACCAAAGCCTGTGTCCGTATCAACGATCAAAGGTAGATTAGTTATCCTTGTTATGTACCGGGTTGACTTGACTAATTCGGTGAGTGTTATAAGCCCTAAATCGGGCATCGCTAGACTACCTGTTAAGGCTGCACCACTCAGGTATATTGCATCAAAACCCATCGATTCCACTAGCAAAGCACTGGCAGGGTTGAATACACCTATTACAGGGGTTGTTTTCTTTCTCTGCATTAGTTCCTTGAGCATTCCAGCTGGATTCTCTTGGGGTTTATCCCGGAAAAGGAAAGCCATCGCCTTACACCGATTGATACTTAATGTAAAAACAGAAATATAACCTTATTAAATATGCTCCAGCCATGCTTTATTACTTGGTGATATAAATGGGAGGTAGACAGAAAACTACACTGTTCATGGATTCAACGAGGAAAGAAGTTGAAGAAGAAGCTAGGAAGAAAGCTGCGATGGTAGGAACCCAAGAGAAAAAGAAGCGGAAGAAAGGGAGACGCTAACCAAAGAACCTACTAGGTTCCTATAAATATGCCAGTAAAGAATATTTTAAAGAACAATCCGTTTTCAGATATAATAATCATACCATCTTCTATACTCTCTGTTGAACCTACACTGGAATTAAAGACTCTGACTGTATCAAGAATTGCAAGGATTCTAGGAATCTTCCAAGCTGACGGTGTTATAATATATTGTGACGAGAGGAAAAATGGAAACTTCAAAACTTTCTGTAGTGTTCTTAAATATTTACTAATGCCACCGTACCTTAAGAAGTATGTTAAGAAAAGTGAAACTCTTAGAAAGGTAGGAATAGCGTATCCTCTCAACTTAGCCATACATAATGTAACAACAAATCTAAAACTAGACCCTATAAGACTTGGGTTGGTAGTTGAATCAAGCGATAGGCGAGTCGAGGTAGATATAGGGTTAGATAAGCCTATTGGTATAAAGACAAACTCAAGATATCGCTTAAATTCTTTAATCCTAGTAAACGTTAATGAAGGAAGAATCATAAATGAAGAGAAGTATTATACTGGTTTCACCATACATTGTGTAAATAGAATACAGGACTTGCACAAAATTATCCTTAACATTAAGCCAGATGGTATATTTGGAACAAGTGTTAAAGGAACCCCCCTAGAGAGGTGCTCGAAGTGTTGGATCGCAAAGAAACGAGCCTTTGTATTCGGAGGACCAAGTAAAGGAATCAAGTCCATCTACAAAGGTATAGAATACGATGAAGTACTAAACACGCTAAAAGACCAGGGAACTACAACGATCAGAACAGAAGAAGCCATATGTATAACTCTTTCAAAGCTGGTTAAGGTGATATCAAACTGAAAAAGGAAAAAGCATACAAATGCTATGATACGTATATAGAAACAATTGCAGTCTTATGTAATTCCAACTACTTTATGCCATTAGGCGTGAAATGCACAGACAACTATATATATGCTAGAATATTCAACGACTCTAGACTCTATTCAAAAATAAACGATGGAATTAGAATATTCATCTATCCCGTTTTAGATGCAAGAATATTCTATCAGTCCCTGAAAGGAGAACTAAAAACAATATACACCGCAGATTCGCAGTGCTATATTATCCCTGATATCCATACCTATGTGGAAGGGATCATTAAAAGAGTAACACACTCTAAAAATTACAAGAGGATAGAAGTCAAACCGTTAAACAAGTCTAGTGCTTTAGAGTTATTAGATAAAGGATACTCGAGAGCTGATGGCTGTCTCATAGAATTAATGGTATATTACACTAAACTGCAGGCAGATGTTATAGAGAAAAATGACTACTGTAAAATCTATTACGTCTGCTCGGAATCAGTAAAAAGATCCACTTCGAGAGAATATTATCTGAAGATACTAGATGAATTGAGATGCTAAACAAACATTCAAATAATTACTTCAAGGATTTTTATCTCACGACCGGTTATAAACTGCTGAATCTCGACCCTTCTAGGGATAGAATTGCCGTACAATATATTTATTCGTTAATCAACTGTAGAAAAGTCAACGAAATATGGCTTAACTTAAGAGAAATGGCTTCCTATAGGAAAACAGCTGTCATAATAGGCCCTGAATTGAGTCAGCTTCAAAAGCTCCAGTCAACATTATCAGAAAATAATGTTCTCATAGGAGTGGACGGAGCTTCATATACATTCTTCCTTAAAACGGGAACCCTACCGGATATAGTAGTCTCTGACCTTGATGGCCCTCTTAGGCTGTACTATCTTATCCAGGAAATGAATAAATATATAGCTATACATCCTCACGGTGATAATATTTACCGTATTACAACCCTGAATTCGCTACTACAGTATAGTAGATTGATCGTAACCTCCCAGACAGAAGATTACGAGTGTATACGCAATATCGGTGGATTCACAGATGGCGATAGAGCGGTTTTACTTGCCGTAGAAATGGGGTTTGAAAGTATAATTATCTGCTGTTTCTCTAGGGAACCTGTTTTCTTTCACAAGGAAATAATCTATTCTCGAGATAGTAAAACGAAGAAAATTAAGGTGGAAATCCTTTATGGATTACTGGAAAAAATAAAGGAATTGTATGGGGATAGGGTTAAATTCATTTCTTGAGTATATATGCAGCTGCTACTATAGCTATAAACACTATAATAGCTGCACCTATAACTGCACCGGTATTTGATTTCTCGGCGGTAAGTGTTGTCTGTGAAACTTGTGTTGTAGTTGACGTAGCTGTGTGAGTTATGGTATTGGTGACTGTTTGTGTAGTTGTTTTTGTCTGGGTAACTGACTGAGTTACTGTATGAGTCACAGTTACAGTCGCTGCTACGGGAGGCGTGTATGTCTGGACGAAATTATAGGCCCACTTGAATACATTATAGATGAACTTAGGCCCATCTAAGGTCACACCATAATATGATGGAGCGAATGTTGGTTCATAGTCTCCATATGGTGATTCGCCGCTAACTATAACTAGCGAAGCTTTATGGCTAGACGTTGGTAGTACTTCAGCTGCAATGAACGTGTAGTTGGCGTTTGAACAGCCAGTTACTGCTTCAGCAGTTGCACCTGTACCAGGAGCTAATCCGGCAGCGAATATCTGGTTTATAGCAAGTGGAGGTGGTGGATTGTTATCAGCTATATAGGCAGTAGGATAATATCTAGCTATTCTTATCACATTATCTGGTGGTGTTGAGCAGGCAAGTAGATCTACTGTACCATTATCGTAGGCGTAGACAACGTTGTCCGGCCCGTGGGCTAGTATAGGATTTGTTATACCCTCAGCTACTGCTGAGGCTTCCTTGTCAGGGTATACCTGAGCTAGAACCCTATAGAATTTCTGTGCATCATGTGTGTTGTCGTATATTGCACTTTCATCTACTCTTAGGTGTGATCCAACATACTCAGCTACAGCATTGACTGCAGCTTGTGTAACGTTTCCACTTCCATAATCAGAGTCTCCTGCTAACCATAATACCTTACCGCCCGTGTTGAGCCAGTTAACTAGGGCATCCATTTCATCTGGATTCAGATAGGATGTTGGTTGTCCTACTACAATAATATTAAACTGATTTAAATCCACCTGGTCGAATGACTCATTTATTAGTATGATCTTTGCATAGTCAAGCGTCTTTGATATGTTAGTCACATACTTTGCGTTTTCACCATGCGCCATGTCAAATCCTATCACTATTGTTGAAGTCTCAGCGTTTGCTGGATGCGGTACCAGTGCTAACATGGATACTCCTATTACCAGGATTAAGAGAATTGTTACTGTTTTCATATTCATTTATATTACACCCCATAATAGGTATTTCTAGGTAATCCTTGGAAATAGTTGTTACTTATAAATAATTACTATCTAATAAGAGGAAAATATTTTGTTACCAACCATTACACTATATATTCCCTGAAAATGCCTCGAGGGATGGAGGATGAATAAAATTCTAAGATTAGCTTCCATAATCCTAATAGTAGGTCTAGTATTCTCGATAGCAGCACCTATTACCGTAATTAATACCAAAGCATCCGATAATACGTGGCCTTGGGGAAATGCACAAGAGCCTTATCCTTGGCTTGACTACCTAGTACAGTTATGGAAACAGAGCGGTGATACAGGCCCTGTCAAACTGCTTATTATAACCAGGCATGACATAGCTATACAGCAAAAGACAAAGGAACTATTCCTTAACAGTCCGGTTGCGAAAAAATTAAACATAGTAGGGCTAAACTTCGTACAAGTAGGACCGACATTATTTGAGTACTATATGAGTAAAGCACCTATTGACGTAGCTTGGGGTGGCGGTCCTACACTCTTCGATTATCTATACAACGACGGTTACTTGGCTCCGATTAGCCCTGATAATAATAAAGCAGCATATGCCGCTCTCTACGAAGCCAGCAAGTTCCCTGATACCATACATGGAATACCATTAAAGAGATTCGGTTCGGACGGTAAGATATATTGGATTGCTGCTGCTTTAAGTAGTTTCGGCTTCACAGTCAACCATGACAAGCTGAAGGAATGGAATCTACCTACACCTAGTACATGGGTAGACCTATCGAACCCTATATTCGCCACTACACCACAGTTAAGCGTAGGAGGGGCTGATCCAACAAAATCCACGAGCAACACAAGGATATACGAGATAATGCTCCAGGTGTATGGATGGGATTTAGGGTGGATGATTCTGACAGGATTTGCAGGTAACTCTAAGATTTACGATGCAAGTGATGCTGTAAGAGAAGGAGTAATCCAAGGAGAGATTGCAGTAGGTGTGACAATAGACTTCTACGGCTATATTGCTATGCAGATAAACCCGCATACCGAGTATATAATGCCGCAAAAACAAACGGCTATCAATGGAGATCCGATTGCCTTATCTAAGAAAACAAGGCACCCTATTCAAGCTCTAGCGTTCATAGCATGGGTACTTAGCGAGTATGGTGGACAGCAGGTTTGGCTTGACAAAGACATAAACAGGCTTCCTATAAATCCAGCAGTATTCAAAGTTGCCCCACCTGATTTGAAGAGACCTGACCTCCAACAGAGTTACGAGAATGCTTTAGGGAATATAGGCTTCATTTTCAACGATACAAGAGCAGCTAGCTGGGAGTTCGTTATGCAACAGTACTTCTCAGCTGCTCTAGTAGGGAATGCCCACCAGGATCTTCAGACTACATGGAGCGAAATAGCAAATGCATGGATCAACCATAAGATAAGTGATGAATGGATGGCATATTACTCGTGGAAACTGTTGAGCCCGCTATCTTTCAAGGATCCTGCTACTGGTAAGAATGTAACATTCTCAGAGAAATATGCTGCAAGCATGAACAATAAGATGCGTAGTGATGCAACATTACTCAACCAGCTGAAACTTGAATGGGAGAATGCTATGATAAATAGAGCGGACAGCTTGCTTAAACAGTTCGAGTCTACAGATCATAGCAAACCGGCACCGCAAGTTCCATGTATAGCATACCAACTCGTTAACATGTGGAAGAAGTTCCTGAACGAGACGCCTATGAATCTGCCAGCAGATTGTCAGACCACATCAACACAGTCATCAAGTACGACACAAACCACCACAACGAGTACGACAACTACAACACCGCCCGTACAAACAAGTACAACTACTCAGACGTCAACGTCTTCTTCAACTTCAACTGCTCCGAAGAAGAGTAACGCTGCCCTCCTATGGACTACAGTAATCATAATAATCATAATAATCATAGCTGCAGCATGGTGGGCTATGAAGAAGTAGTTTTATTAGAAACTAACTACCTATTATTTTTTGGTGAATGCTTCTGCACACCTTATCCCTTTCTCTTAAAGAGATAAAGGATTCATATTTCCTTGAACTCAAACCGGACTACCCGTTAACCAAAGCTAGAAGGGAGTTCCGGAAATATGCACCTAGAATAGCTCTTGTGACAGATGAACGTCAGTTACTTAGCGGAATAATCTATAGAGCTACAATAATCACCTTGACCTCCACCAAATCAAACCTATACGTAAGGAGTTTGATGGAGAGACCAAAGATTTTAGTTGAAAGTTTGGATAATGCCCCGACTACACTAAAACTAATGGTCGACGAGGATGAATGGACTGTTCCCTTGATTAACAAAGATGGGAATCCCACAGGCACCATAAGCCTTGAGGCCTTCATTAGATGGATCTACGGAAATAGGCTCTTGAAGGAAAAATTATCCAAAAATAAAGTTTCAGAAGTCATGTCATCAACCAACTTGATATATGTCACTCAAGATAACGCGATTTCACATACGATAAGGAAGTTAGTTAAAGAAAAATTTGCGGGACTCCCCGTTGTCGATTCTAAATTAAAATGTATAGGCATCCTTACTCAATATGATATCCTGCGGAAACGTTCATCTGGAATAGTACTTGACTCAGAATCTGGGCCTGCTAGAAATGTGAAAGTGAAAGAAATAATGTCTACCCCTGCTATCACTGTTAAACCCAGCCAAGATTTATGGAGGCTCATTGAAATAATGGCTTCAACAGGCTTTGGCAGGATACCAGTTACAGAGGAACACAGCAAGTTAGTAGGAATAATTGATAGATCAGATATAACAAGATTTATTCTGGAAGACACATAATCCATTCATTAATAGATCCAAGCTTATAACGAGGTGATAACTCATGACTCATCATATTCCGCCTCCGATTAGGCGTAGAGTAGAAGGTTACAGATGGGTTAGAAGCGATGGGCAACCTAACTGGAACCAACACATCGTGGAGAAGCTGGGGGAGGCTCTTCTGATAGCTTCTAAACCTCCTATAACAATATTGAAAGACTCTAATGTCCTTGAAGCAATAGGGGAAATAGCGTCAAATAACGTTAGAGGATTACCTGTAGTTGAGTCTAACGGTAGACTCTATGGTGTACTAACTAGTAGTGATCTGATCAACTACCTAGGAGGCGGAAGTCTCTTTGATATAGTTAGCAAAAAGTTCAAGTTCAATATATACGAGTCGCTGGAAAAGGTGAACATTGAAGCACTAGTTTACAAATCACCTATCTTCATAGAGGATACTGCAAAGATCGATGAAGCCCTTAAAATCATGGTTGAACATGGAGTCGGATTCCTACCTGTTACAGATCAGGAAAACAATGTAAACGGTGTTCTAACAGAGCACGATTTAGTAAAGCATCTTGCCGGTAAAACTACCGGGAGGACGGTTGCCGAAGTTATGAGTAAAACGGTAGTAGGTATAAATAAAGAAGAAACTCTCTGGAAAACAATGAAGCTTATCGTTAAGTACGGATTCAGAAGGCTGTTAGTGTTTGACAGAGATAAATTAGCTGGATTTATTACAGCCAAGGGAATAATTTCCTTCTTCGGGTCTCATAAAGCATTCGATTACGTCAAAACGGGAGATATAAGAGACGTATTAAATATCCCTATAGCTGAAATCTATACTCCATATTACAGTGCTGCCCATCCCAACGAAGACATCGGAGAAGTTGCAGAAAGAATGATAAAAACAGGGCTAAGCGGATTGCCTGTCATAGAGCAGGAATCTATTGTTGGCGTAATCACTGAACGCGATGTCTTATATGGCCTGCTAGCCAGGTGAATTTCATGCCGAAAATTCACCTATACGATAGGATAGCGAGGTTTTATCGCAGAGATGTCCTTACAGTCCCTATGAAAACAAGCTTCACAAAAGCTTTAGACCTTATAGAAAGAACTCAATTGAAAACAATATATGTTCTAGATGAGGGTAAACTGGAAGGATTCGTACACACAGACCTAGTAGGAAATAAGTTTATGGACAAGAAACTCTACCAAAAACCTCTTACCAAAGTAAGAATTGAAGATTTAATGGAGCCTTATGGAGATAACGATGAAAGAATAGTTCGAACTCGGCAAACGTTAAAGACTGCAGCCAGTCAGATCGTCAATAACCTGTACCTAGACGAACTTCCTGTAGTAGATTACCAAGGGAAACTAATCGGTAGGATAACTTTATGGGATCTTTTAATAGCCATACAATCGAAAGTTGATGCAAGCTTAAAGGTTAGATCCATCGCCTCGTCGAACGTTATCACGTGCAATAAGGATCATAGCATTTACTATGTTGCTGCTAATATCCGTGCTAGTAATCATAACGCTATAATTGTAACTGACGATAATAATAAACCAGTGGGTATTGCTTACAGACATAGTCTTGCCAGAGAGATTTTGGTGACTCCTTGTAAGAAAGGTGTTAAATGTAGAAACATGATGATCTTCAGCAACACGGCATTTTTCATTACAGCACAAGAAGTAATGTCTAGGAACTTCATAGAAGTACACGAAAACGAGGATTTGAAACGGATTATTGGGTGGATGGTTCAGACAAGATCGGAGATATACCCTGTAGTAGATGATGATGGTAGGCTTATCAAAATAGTTTCAGCAAGGGATATTATTAGTAAACTTCTCGAGTAAATTTTTTGTTACTAAGAGAATATCTTCTCAACTAGGTCTGCTGGAACGAATAGTTCTAAATTATCATATTCCTGACCGGTTCCTACAAATATTACTGGTTTGCCTGACATTGTTATGACAGAAACTGCTGTTCCACCTTTTACATCTGCATCCATTTTCGTTAATATTATACCGTTAATAGAGACGGCTTCGTCGAAAAATCTAACTTGATCCAATGCATCATTACCTGTAAGGGAATCGATAACTAATACCTTGTAGTCAGGCCTAGTAATCCTCGTCACTTTTTTCAATTCATCCATTAAGTCTTGATCAACGTGAAGTCTCCCAGCCGTATCGATAAGGACAACACAATATCCTCTAGCTTCAGCATATTTTATAGCATCATACCCTACAGAGGCTGGGTCAGCCCCGTACTTACCTCCTATAAAAGGTAATCCTAGTTTTTCCGAATGAAGCTTCAACTGTTCCTGAGCTCCAGCCCTAAATGTATCTGTAGCTGCTATGACAGGTGTTATTCCTTTTTTCTTTAAGAGATAGGCTATTTTTGCTATAGTAGTTGTTTTACCGACTCCATTCACACCCAGAAACATTATCTTAGTTAGCTGCTTCCGTTTACATCTCATATCTATTTCATCTAGAAGATCTATTTGTTCTGGTTTTGACAAAACTTTTAGTACGGCTTCTCTAAAAGTTTCTTCAACAAGTCTCTTCACGTTTGTCCCTCTCTTGACTTTAACTCCTAAAAGTCCCCTCTTAACATTCTCAACTATTTCTACAGCTACATCGTATGCTATATCGCTTCCAGCAAGTTCAAGTATGAGTTCTTCTTCCATTCCTTCAAAATCCTCTTCTGATAATTCCTTATATGTTATCTTCTTTGCAACCTTCTCGCTGACCGTCTCAACCCCTTTTTTAAGGGCAGATCTCAGCTTCCCAAACAACTACACCACCTCTCTAAGTAAATAATAGGGTCATTGCTGGAGAGACATTGAAGGTGGTTCTATTTGGTATATATTGAAGTAGTGTACTCTATTTTTGGCTTTTCTCAGGTTCAGACTGAGCCGGTGTGTTCTGAGCTTGCTGTAGCATGCCCGATAGGTTAGATTGAAGCCTGTTTCTCTCCGAGACAAGTTCACTA
>WALW01000026.1 GCA_015522635.1 Candidatus Tiamatella incendiivivens
TCAGCTCTTGGAATGTTCATTGGAAAGCACTAAAGATGCGGGGTTTATGTTCACCCAGGAAATCCAGCCAATGAAGACGGGAGGCTGGTAGGTTATTCGCTATGATTATTTCAAGAAACCCAGAGAACCAGGTATTCCGTACAGCATTAAAAATAGAGGGTGAGGTTAGTCTTCCCGTTGTGCTAGCCTTGAGTCTAGCATTAGTAGTGCGTGAGGCTGTTCCTGGGTTAGTTTGAGCATTCCAAGTATCTCGCTGAACGTTTTCTCCTCCTCTACTTGCTCGTCTATGAACCAGTGCAGGAAGACCTCGGTGGGCTTGTCGCCTAGTTCTCTGGCGGCTTCGAATATCTTGTTTATGCTGTCCGTCACGGACTTCTCGTGCTTCAAACCCTCCTCAAACAGCTGGGTGATGCTCTCCCACTCAGTCGGGGGTTTCTCTATTGCTTCAAGGACTACTCTTTCACCGCGATCGTTTATGTACTCGTAGAACTTCATCGCGTGCTCTACTTCCTCTTTCGCCTGGATCCTCATCCACTTCGCGAAGCCGGGTAGGCCTTTGTGGTCCAGGTAGGCTGCCATTGAGAGGTAGAGGTAGGCCGAGTATAGCTCAGCGTTCAACTGCTTGTTCAGGAGTTCGAGTATGCGTTTATCCATCGTATATACCACCTGGTTGAGTTGTTTTATACCATTAATAGTGTCCCCTAGGCATGTTTATATGTATTGGGTATATGCAGTCTTGTTCAACAATTCTTTAAGGCGTCTGAGCCTCATTGTCTTGCTGAGGCCCTCTAGTTCCTGTTTATGTTTCTCTTCTAATTCTAGTGCTTTGTAGTGGGCGTATAGGGCATCCCAGATCTTCATACCGTAATCCAGTGTCTCGTAGTCATCTCTGGTTATCAGCCTTAATCCACTGAATAACGCTTTTACACCGGGGGCCTCCGGGGCTTTCTCCATCTCGCCTCTTATGTCTGCGGCATGGACTATCTGGGCTATCTTCTCTACAATAGGATCTTTGATGTTGTATTTCTCTACTATGGTTTCGAAGCTACACTTATTATCGTGGTGGCCTAGTTCTACTCCCTTTATGTCGAAGGGTGTTCCGTGCTCGGGTTTTAGTTCTTGCTCGGGCCAGTCTATAAATGTGAACTCCGCCTCGGGGTCTATGTAGCGTTTGATTAGCCATGCACTGGCCGTCCTATCTACGTGTGGGAAGCTTCGTGTAACCCATTTCAAAGGGTGTCACCTTGCAGGTGTGATTGTATAGGGTTCTTCTATAATAATTGGTTTACAAGTATTTACAACAATTTATATTAGATATATCTATCACATTATTAAATTGGTTTGAGAGGTAGGTGAACCCTGAAACACCACCATGGAACAATAATACTAACAGCATTGATAGTGGCAACACTAATACTCAACATAACAGGATACGCGGACACACAGACGAGTGTACTGCCTTATATCCCGCAGAAACATACAGGAGTATTGAAGGGAGACTACTATACACTCAATTACACATTGGTGAATGAGCCGTTCATAGATAAGAAGACAAGCATACTATTACTCTACATCTACAAGGCTCAACCGAATACTGGGCCGATGCAGTTGGAAATTGTGGTTGATGTGGGTAATAATAGTGTAT
Source organism: Candidatus Tiamatella incendiivivens (assembly GCA_015522635.1). Lineage (NCBI taxonomy): Archaea > Thermoproteati > Thermoproteota > Thermoprotei > Acidilobales > Acidilobaceae > Tiamatella (SeqCode) > Tiamatella incendiivivens (SeqCode). The sequence goes on from WALW01000026.1 coordinate 1,646, forward strand.
TGGGGGTCAATCCTGGTAGAATTGACAAAGTGGTGAATCCACCTGTCTCCTACGGTTATACGAGAATAAACCTCACGATAAAAACCCAGAACCAACCAGATAAGGTGAATATAACACTCAACATCACACTCACACCATTGACTAATCAGAACAATAATAGCAAACAGGCGAGCATACCAATAACCATAGGCTCACTCTCAACAGAAGGTAGTGTTCCAACTCCAATAGTATATGGGGCAATAACATCTCTACTAGCATCAATACTCCTACCAACAACCCTATTCCTCTGGAACCGCGGTAGGAAAAAGCTAACGATAACATTCTCCCTGATAATAATATTCACGATAATCCTGACCTTCTGGAGCTTCCACACATACAATACAGAGAGCAACAATATAGTCCTACGCTACCTTTGGCAGCAAGGTAAAACAGGAGGGATAACATACATCTACAAGACAGGATCCACTTACAAGGGAATAACACTAGCCATAAGCAATACAATAAGCCTCAAAAACCATACAAAATGTCCACAACCCTTCTGCACCAATGGCAACGGCTTAACTGGGACAGGCTATTACTACCACAACGCACTCCGAGATGCAATGCTCCTCGAGAACAGTACAACCATAGGTTTCTACAGTAAGAATGGAATACTATTCTTCCTATACAAGAGACAGCCAAATACAACCATAGTACTAAACGCGAGCCACGGCTTCAACCCACCCATAGAAAAGAACTATTACCTGAAGCTATTCCTAGCACCCCCAGTAATCTCAGCTATCCTCTCTATCGGAGCACTAGCCTGGTCGAGGAGGAGGCGGTAACCGTGGAGTACGACATAGTGGTGGAGGATCTCCACAAGTACTACGGGAGCTTCCACGCTTTGAAGGGGGCGTCATTCAAGGTTCCTAGGGGTAGTGTTTTCGGGTTACTCGGCCCGAATGGAGCGGGGAAATCTACTACGATCAAGATAATTGTGGGCCTCCTGAAGCCGAGTAGTGGGAAGGCTCTAGTAAGAGGTCAAACCGCTGGTAGCATTAGTGCTAAGAAGCTGATCGGCTATGCACCGGAGCGGTTCTCTATAGCCGCTAGCTGGAGGCTACTTGACTTCTTGGTTTACATTGGCAGGCTGTATGGGTTGTCTAGTAGGGAGGCATTGGAGCAGGCCTTGAGCCTTCTAGAATGGGTTGGGTTGAACGGCTTTGAGCACGAGAGGTTCGGTAACCTGTCGGCCGGTATGAAGAGACGATTGGGATTGGCCCAGACATTGATAGGTGATCCCAGTATACTTGTGCTTGACGAGCCTACTGAGCATCTTGACGCTATAGGTAGGCTGGAGCTCCTGAATAAGATAAGGGAGCTGGCTGAGAAGGGTAGAACGGTTTTCCTCTCCACGCACGTTTTAGCTGAGGCTGAGAGGGTTGTTGATTATTATGCGATCATTCATAAGGGTAGAATTGTTTTCGAAGGGTCTAGGGAGGATGCAGAGTCCAAGCGTCTCGCCCGGATCGTTGTCGATAGGCCTAAGCGTTTTACAGAGGCTTTGGATAGGGCCGGGTTTAGGTATAGTGTCTATGGTAATCAGGTGATCGTTGATACTGGTGGGGATGAGAAGAGGGTTCTAGGGTTGATTTTGGAGAGTGATGTTAAATTGTTGAAGTATGAGGCTGGGTCGGGTATAACTGATACTTTTATGAGGGTTATAGAAGGTGGGGAGGAGTGAGGCTCGGGGACAATAGTTTCGGTAGGCTGGCCAGACTCCTATCCATGGACACCCGTATACTAGCTGGATCCGGGGGCTTCATAGCATTCATCCTATTCATAATGCTCCCCAGCATCATAGCATTGTATGTTGCAGGCCTGTTCTGGATGCCCCAGTCCCATCAGGCTGTAATAACACTACAATACATTCACCCAGGAACGAGTATCTATGAAACATTCCATAACGAATATATCGGTACGGTAAAGTCGCTCACAGACATGGTGACAGGCTTCTGGGCTGGGTTCCCCATGCTAGTGATAGCAAGCCTAGTAGCATCAAGCTTCATTTCGGGTGAACGTGGTAACGGGACATTCAACCTGCTCGCAACTAAGCCCATTAGGAGGTACGAGCTTGTGCTGTCGAAGGTGATAGGGTTCTCACTACTCTCCTTGGTTGCTTTGGCTGTTGTGCAGACTATTAACGTGTTGGTAGTGGCGGCAAGCTTCTACAATGGACTAGGGGCGGGGAAGGTGTGGGATGCGCTCACAGATTCATCCAGGTACATCGGTTACTACACACTAGTCTCATGGCTCTATCTAATCTCTATACTCGGTTTGACACTGTTGATCTCGACTCAGACTAAGAAGGTTTACATAGTTGTCCTCGGAGTCGTGGGCTACTACATAGGCTTAGCGATAACGAGTCAGATAATAACGGGCCTGATAGGAGGGAGCATAGCACAGGAGATAAGCACGATACTGTTGAACGCTGACTTCTCCTACCACGCAAACATAGTACTACACCAATGGGTCTACGGAACACTAGAGAACATACCATACAAGGGGATAACACCCTCGTACCCAACCAGCCTAACGGCATTAACAATCATACCTATACTATTGATAGTTACGACGCTGGTTATCATGGAGAGGAAAGACCTAGACTAGGATGATATAATCCCCTCCGGCCAAATCATTCATTGAGGGAACCACGGTATGAACTGTAAACACGACGTATACTCAAACAGGCCTATAGAAGAGGAGATCAGATCCCTACTAGAAGGCTATAGTCTCCACACACCGCCCAATCCTCAGTCAGGATGGGATGCGTGGAGAGAGGCGAGGCAAAGCAGGGTCTACATAAACTGGTTCACCCCGATAACAAGAGAAATGCTCTCTGATAAGGGGTGTATTGAAGTTATAATAGTGAGGAGCAGCGGTGTCGACCACATCGATCTAGAGGCCGCTGACGAGAACGGTGTATGCGTTTCCAACCAACCGGAGATAATCACTGAAGCCGTGGCAGAGTTCACTATAGCGGGAATACTAGGTGTTCTCCGCAGAATGGTTTCCATGCATCAGCACTACCCTAAGTGGAGTAGGGAGGGATGGCCACAGCACCTAGCCGGCTTCCTGCTTAGGGGCAGGCGTGTAGGGTTGCTTGGTGCTGGAAGAATAGGGCAGAGTGTTGCATTAAAACTGTATGCCCTTGGAGCCGGTGGATTATTGTATTATTCTCGTACAGCCAAGCCCGCACTAGATACACTAGGAGCCCGTAGAGTCTCACTGGTAGAGCTATTCGAACACTCCGATATTCTAGTGAACTCATTGCCCCTAACAAAACATACGAAGCACCTGGTAACAGTAGATCTCCTCCTGAAACTACCACGGAACGCCGTATACGTGAATATAGGCAGAGGAGCAACCGAAACGCCAGACGCAATAGACACGGTAGCCGAGAAAAGACCTGACCTACACTTCATACTAGACGTCCACCCAGAAGAACCCACACGCCAAGACCACCCGAGGATGAAGTACACCGGTGATCCAAGGTTCCTGTTAACACCACACGTAGCAGGATTAACACACGAGTCAAGAATAGGCTCCACAGTACTAGCAGTCCTCCAAGCAAGGGACTACTTTAGACACAACTGTGTATGGAACCCTGTAACTAGAAACTGTAAGCAATGTTCATGGGGGGTAACTGATATTGATAAAATCATTGAATTGACGAGGAAATGGGCTTGGAAGAAAGGTTTTTCTAAACAGGCTTAAGGTGATATATTAGTGGATGGTGAAGTATGAGCGTTGAATAAAAATAGAAATGTCAGTATTATAATTCCATCAATACGTCCTCACTTGTTCATTAGAGCGGTTAGAAGCGTTATTAGGCAAAAGTATAAGGAGGGTGTATTAGAGATCATTGGGGTTATTGACAAAGAAAAAGTTGACATTATTGAGAGGTTTATACATAATACCGAAAAGAGTTTAGAATCTAAATATAAAATGATACTAGTCCCTGCTAGTGAGAGGGTAGGCCCTTCTATTGCTAGAAATGTCGGCCTTAAGAACGCCTCTTATGAGCTGGTCGCTTTTCTCGATGATGATGATATATGGCTGAGGAACAAGCTTAGTGTTCAGTTGAAGATCTTGGATAGGTATGGAGTAGATGTTATAATAACCAAATGTATTAATAAACTAGACAGTATTTTTTATTTTTACCCCAAATGTTTCACAGAGGCATTTAAAATTATAGATGGGAAGGATATTTTTCTTTGCTCATTGGGTTTAACATCGACAGTATTGGCTCGTAAGGATGCAATATTAGGGACAGGAGGTTTTAACCCCGATTTGAAACGAGGAGAAGATGTTGAATTATGGATAAGAATTACAGAAAATGGCTATCGAATAGGGTTTCTTAATATTCCAACAATGGTTAGGTATTTGCATGAGGAAAATGTAACAAAGTCATCATTGGATAGCAATTATTTAAAATTCTTTATTAATGAAAGTATCAGGAACTTAAGTTATGGGGCTCGTTTCAAGAAGGAATTGCTTGCAAATAATTTCTATGGTATTGGAAAGAGGCTAGTATATACGGATCCTGTATTATCCTCGAAGTTTTTGAGCCTTGCATTTAGTTTAGGGTCTAGTAATATAAGAAAAAAGGTAATTTTACTACGTCTTGTTAGTAAGGCTAGTGGTAACAAAAATGTTTTACAAGAGTTATATGATATTATGTTCAAATTAACAGCAAGCTCCTTATGGAGAAATAATTTAGAACAGGTTTAACCTTTTAATCAAAAGATTCCTTGCTTCTATGAGTATCTTATCCATGTTCCAGTAATGCCATAATCCCCATCGGCCGAAAGGTAGTATTTTAAGTTCTTTTAACCTGCTCGTAATCCTATTTCTTATTACTTTGTGACCCTTCCTGTAGATGGGATAACCATATTTGTTATACCAAGACCTAATGAAGAGAAGATTTCTCTCTGATTCATCCAAAATTCCTATGGATTTTAGGCCTTCTAGCACTTTTGATTCTATATAGTTTTGATTGAATGTGTCATTAGGTTTCAACGTAACTTCTACTATTATTGACGAATTGTTCCTTGGTGCATTCATGGGACTGTAATTCGATATCCATGCATATCTGTGAAATATTATCGTTTTATCAGGGACATATACCCAATGCATTTTTGGAGCATTCCCCCTAAGTGCTACTGCTACTACAGCAACGCTGTTGTAATCTAGCATTGAGGAAAGGCGTTTTGTCTCTTTGTCAATGTCAATAATTCGCAATAGCTCATTCAATGGTATTGTTGAAATGATTTCCTTACTTCTAATTTTATTGTTAATGATTAGGTAGTCTCCATTAAATTTGATTCTCTCTATTTTAGTTTTAGGAAGAATTTTTATATAACTACTAATTTGTCTGTATATGGAATTGAATAATGTTCTTATACCACCTTTATAAGGATAATAGAATATGGCTTGCTCTGTGTATCCTTCAGTTTTTAACCCCACCCCTGCTTTGATAACGTCCTGCCAGTTAGGTAGCGGAAGTCGGCCTGGAGTATAAACCCAATCACTATCTATGTCAGCAAGATTTCTTTTCCAAATCTTTTCATTATAGGGGATTAAGTACATGTCACCAATTTCTTTTCCAAAGGTACCATAGATCCACTCTAAGAGATTGTTAGGTCTCCATTTGGTTTTGCAGCTGTTTTCAATTAATGATACAATAAACGAAGATAATATCCGGTATCTACTTTTTTCATTCAGCACCCATATACCATTCTCAAAGGGATATGGTACAAAATTATTTTCTAGGTATACGTAAGAGTTTCTATGGTGTTTAATGTATTTTTCATTATTACGTTCAAGTAATTCCAGCATAAAAGAAAGGATACCTTCATTTCTAGAGAAAATAACATGGCTGCCACCAGTATCAAACGTAAATCCATTAATTATATTGGTTGACATCAATCCACCATTCGGTAAAGTTTTATCAATACATAGGATATTGCCTTTAAACCTGTTTTCCTTAAGCATAAGGGAAACGCTGGCACCGGACCATCCGCAACCTAGGATAACAATATCGTATACATCAGTGGCCATGTGACTCCCCAAGTTATTCAGTTTAGATTTAATATCTAAAACTTAATTGAGTGAATTTCATAAGATGATAGCAAGGTGTACCTTAGTGAAAAAGACGAGGTGTATTAAGGTTCTTACACTTTACGTTACTAGAAACAGTGAAACATTCAATATTAGAAACTATAAAAGCGTGAGGTTTCAGAGAGGTGTATGTCAAGACATTTATATAGTCTCAGCAGAACCAGTTGACGGTTTAAACAACATTGTAATAAGTCCGCCTAAAGGGTATCAGGTTCCAATAAGAGTGTCTATATCGTTAAATAAAGCATTAGCGTACTTGGTTCGTAATGGAACAAGACTTATTGACTATGATTACATTTTCAAGGTCGATGGAGACGCTTTATTGCCCGTGGATTATCTCGAAAACCTACTTAGAAAACAGCCTTTATTGGGTGGATCGGGACAGGCCATGGTTATATCTACGCGTTTTTTCATGGGAGCCTTAAAGGGGTTATATCCCATTAAATATAGTGATGATGGTTTTGTATTTTCGCGTGGCATAGCACTAGGTATTTGGCCAGAAGAATATAAGGGGCTTGGGCCTGGCGTTATAGTTCCCCGTAATGAAGAAAACATAAGGAAGAGGGGATTTATTTATGGTATCGAGTATTATAAGTGGGGTACTCCTTTACAATTCCTGTTGGTATGGATAGTTGTAAGCTTATTGAAACGATTTATGGCATTTAATCGAAGAAATAATCAAAATGATAAGGGGATATCTAATTGGATATGGAATTTGTCAGGCTTTATATATGCAGCGATAAACGGTGTTGAAAAATATAGATGGAGTATTTACTACAAAAAATACCGGGTTTATCATTTCTTGAGGAAAATTAGAAATTACTTGACATAGTTTTCTGTTTTCACTTGATGAGTTTAGCTTTTGACAAATGAGTGATTACAAGCTTTTTTAAAAATTTTAAATCTCTTTGATCGATAGAGTTCTTGTTATATGTTAAAAGTTTGTCAAAATTCCATGTTGATATATTGTAGATGGCCTTCATACCTTTGTAGTATATTGCTATTCTATATGTTTCCCATTTAATTATTTTATTTAGATCCCGAAGGTTCACTATGTCTTTGTAGTTTAAATGGACTCCAAATGTTTCCGAATATACGTGATCTTCATATAAATCGTTTATAAGTAGAGGACTACCACGAGCGTGGGATACGACGAATTTCTTTAAGCTAGTGTTGGAAAGATATTTGTAATGTTGGGGTGTAATATTTGGTTCCTCAATGTAATCCGGGTACTTTATCAAAAAGGGTACTCTTAATAGTTCGTCGCATAAGAATACTCCGTGTGCAATTTTACCGTGTTCTCCTAGTAGTTGCCCATGATCACTTGTAATGATTATAAGGGAGTTGTCCAGTTCTTTTTCGTCATACATATAGCCTAGTAGTTTGTCTAGTAGATCCGATATGTACGATACGCTTCGTTCGTATCCCTGTTTCCATTTTATAAGATAGTTTTCATCGAGGGGATCTCCTATTAGTGAATTTATGAATTGTTCTAGGTGTTCTTTGCGATCTATAAAGTATGGTTCATGGGTTTCCATGAAGTTTATGAAGAAGAATTTCTTTGATTTAGGCTCTTTTTTGAGGATCCCTTTTATAGTATTTACAGTCTTTTCACCTCCTTTATCAAGAGGCCATTTTCTATTTATGATTCTGTTAATCCTAGTTTTAGTTATCATTTTGGTAAGGATGCTTCTATAGATTAGAGATATTTTCCTATTTTTAAGGAGGCGTATTAGGATCTTCCGTCTGCTTCTGGTTTTCAATTTATCCCTAAGATCCCTGAGGTACTGACGCTCGTATATTGATAAAAGGTCAATGTCGAATCCTCGTAACGTGTTATGGTATTCGTCAAAACCCCTAAACCCAAATATCGGGGAAATGAATGGGTTTTCAGATAGCAGATAAGTCCTATAACCATACATCTTCAGCTTCTGTTGAAGAGTAGGAAGATTTCTCGTAAGCCTCACCTTATAGTACTTTCTATCCTTCGATTCATGAGCACCATGAACTAATGGATAAACCCCAGTTATCATAGACGCATGACTAGGCGTAGTCCACGGAGACGACGATATAGCATTATTATACTCAGTGAACCCGTATTTTCTTAATTTCTCCATCAAAATAGCAGAGTAATCGAATCGGAGAGCATCCAATATTATCAAAAAAACATTCTTAGGGGAATTCTTTTCCATCTGCTATCAGCCATTTATCATTAATCTTTGAGAATTAACTCTATCAGGCGCTCTTTTATTTTTTCTATCGGTTTTTCTCCCTTCATCCCCTTCGAGACTGTCCCCTCAGGATCGTATACTGTGAATACTCCGTGCCAGTCGTGTACCGCGTCATCAGGGCCTCTATCGTTCTCCGACAGGTAGGGAGATTCGTATCCTATTGTCCCGGCTGCCCTCCAGTTTAGGTTGTCAAAATATGCCAGTAGGTCTGGCGGGTCACCGTTTACCTCCGGATATATGTCCCCTGGTTTCAGTGCCACATTAATCCACTGCTGGTTCTCTGGTCCCTTTATACGGGATATATCCCTTGCCAATTGGTTCAAGAGATCCTCGTACTCTTCCCTACCGACAACACCACTCGGCTCCCTGCCTCTCAGGTTCACGAAGATGCGGGAGTAGTAGCCTCCCCACCCCCATGCAAGGGTGTTATCCCAGTCAACCATCTCCCTAGTGAGATCTACACCAGGCTTCCTCGGTTTCTCCTTCAAATGGAGGTAGCCTTGCTGTATTAGCCACTCGTTCACCGCGAATGCCCCAGTCATGGACTTTATACCGTGGTCCGAGACAATAACGAAGATCGTGTCCTCCGGCAGCTTCTCCCTAAGCTCACCTACACCCTCATCTATCATCTTATAGAACTCAGGTACAGCCTTACTCAACTCCGGATCCTCAGTATACCTGGGATGAGATACGTCGAAGTACTTCCAGAACGCGTGGTGTAACCTATCTATCCCTATCTCCACATACACGAAGAGATCCCAAGGCTTCATCCCCGCCAGGTACTTAACAACTTCGAGGTGTTGCCTAGTCATGTTGAATAAATCTCTCCGAACACCCTTCTTATCCTCACTCCTATAAACGATATCGAAGATCAACGGGCCGAACCTGTTTTCAACCTCCTTCTTCAACCATGGAGGAAAGGAGTACTGAGACTCGTGGCTGGGAGTCATAAAGTCCGAAATCATAAACCCCTTCACAGGTCTAGGAGGATATGTTGGAGGTACACCGAAAACACCGACCCTACCGCCACGGCTGCCTACTTCATCCCAGAGAGTCCTATGCTTAATGTAGTTATAATTGATAATATAGGAGTGGCCGACGTCACCGGGCTTCCTGTGGCGGAACCCGTATATCCCAAGCTCACCCGGCGTTTTCCCCGTGAACATGCTCATCCACGCAGGTATAGTTATTGGCGGATGACTTGTCCTCATAAGATACCTCTCAGACTCATCGACAAGTTCAGCTATATTAGGAATCTCCACACCATACCTCTCATAGATAGTTTTAGGCGGAGCAGAATCCAACCCGAGTATAAACATCCTCCTCAACATACAAGGCCTCCATATCACTCTACAAATGGGTTATCGTAGCTTAAAACGACTTCCGCCACCTCAGGCCTCATCATAGTCTCAGGAGGCCTCTCCCCACTCAGGATCATCCGCCTCAGCTTGGTACCGCTAATCCTTACCCTATACTCGTCAGGATGAGGGCATATCTTCTCATTCACCATCCCACCACACTTTCTACAATAAAACGATTCCCTTATGAATAATGGTGTAATACCTAGATCCGGAAACTCCTTGAAGAGATCCCACGCCTCATAAGGCCCATAATAATCGCCAACCCCAGCATGATCCCTACCCACAATGAAGTGGGTGCAACCATAGTTCTTCCTCACAATAGCATGGTGGATAGCCTCCCTTGGCCCGGCGTAACGCATCTCCATCCACAAGACGGATAATACTACTGCATCCTTAGGGTAGTAGTGCTGTATCAATGCTTTATAGGCGTTCACTATAACTTCGTCCTTATAGTCCCCCGGTTTCTTCCACCCCACTAAGGGGTGTATGAGCAGGCCGTCAGTGAATGTTAGGGCCGCCTTCTGAACGTACTCATGCCCCCTGTGGGGCACGTTCCTCGTCTGGAAGGCTACTATGTTACGCCATCCCCTCTCGCGGAAGAGTATCCTCGTCTCAATAGGCTCTAGCATCAGACTCGGGAATGGCCTCTCTATATCCCCTATTAGATCAATCCTACCTCCCAGGAGCTTTTCTTTTCTTTTCATGGTTTTCACTACACCGGGATGATCAGGATCTAATGTACCGTATACCTTCTCAGCATACCTCCTCTTATCCCAGCTATACATCTCTTCTATCCTAAGTAGGGCAACAGGTTTGCCGTTGTATCTTAGTATAACGTCATCGCCCTCCCGTAGCTCTCCCAGGATCGCCGGGTCTACGTCGAATGTTATTGGTATCGTCCAGGGAGTGTCGTCTGGTAGCCTCATGTGGTCTAGTATGAAGTCAAGCTCCTCCCTAGTGTTGAATCCCTCGAGGGGGGAGTAAGAGCCTACAGCTATGTTGTATATATCCGATAGAGTATTCTTATCAATATTGATTGACGGGAACTCATTTGCCTGGTCTCGGAGTGCTTGTCTCCTACGGCCTCGTATGACTCTGTTAACTAGTTTTCCGCCGTGGGGTTTTGATACCATTCTTCATCACCATTTTAGAGGTAGCCTAGTTTCTTGAGCCTATCGATTATCTGGTCTTTCTCTTCTTCGCTTAGCGGTTCCTCCGTTTCCCTCGCCTTCTCATATTCCACCACTATTTCCCGTAGGATGTATGTTACGAACTGGGATACATTCGCGAACCCTGTTCCCTCTATGATTCTCTTGAGCCTATTGTACAGGGTTACTGGTATAGATACTGTCGTGTACTTCGTTTTCCCCGGGTCTTTCTCCGGCAATAAGTATCCACCGGTTCAAGGATGTCTATGTACTGTAATAATAAATAATTAGATTTAATGAAAACGGTTAGAAGTATTCCCCGCTAATCTAGGTTTCAGCGTGGTTAGCTATTATATAGTGATATGGCAACATAGATATAATCAAGGGAAGGGTAGAGTAATTTGAGAGGGACAGAGAAAATACTAATAATAATACCAGCTAAAAACGAGGAAGAAAACATACAGTATTCCGCGTTATCAGTAATACACAGTGTAGTGAAAGCGAACCTTGAGAGTATAGTTAAACTAGTCATAGTGGATGATGGAAGCACAGACGATACGTATAAAAAGGCATTAACAGTATCCAAACCATTTAATTTCACCAAGGTAATCAGGAACCCTGTCAGAAATCCATACGACTCTAGCTTCGGTCTAGCCAGGGCAATAAAGCTGGCGATCAGTTTCGCCGAAAACAAGCTTCACTGGCCATGGACCTTTCTTCTCCAAGTAGATGCAGATACAATAATTGAGGAGAAATACATTACAAAAATAATGAAAGCAGCAAAAAAACACCATGATATAGGGATATTCGGAGGGATCACTGTAAACGAGAAAGCGTCGGAACTCCACATTCGAAATACTGGGTGGATGCTGAGGAGAGAAGTATGGGAAACCTGTAACAAGTATTCAATCCTTCCAAGCCCAGATACAATGATTCAACTATGCGCCATAGCTAACGGATGGAAAATAGGAATAATCAAGAACGCCAAGATGTATTTAACGCGAAAAACCGTTCATAATCCCGGCAAAATAGGGTTCACAGACGGTCTCACAGGAGTACCATTAAATCACTCTATCATTAGACTAGCCAACCAACTACTACACCGAAAGGGTCTCAGCACAATACCGCAATACTATCTAAACTATCTCCGCGGACGCTTATACAATATAGATATCAAAAAAGAATTATCTAGGCAAAGGAGAGTCCTATTACAATATAGGTACAAAGAAGTAATTTCCAAGGCCCTATAATCTTATCTCATAAAATAAAACACAACCCCTGAAACAATAACTGGAACATATTTACTCATAGAAAACCACCATCTTCCTATATAGTCCAAGAGAAGTACACGGCCACTCTCACATAGCCAAGGAGGAGGAAAACAGTCCTTCTAATCTAAACGACAAACACCTATTTCAAACAGCTCTCCTCGACTATTTAAGATTGTAATAATAAATAATCAGATTTAACGGAAAAACAACTAGAGATATCCCAGAGACCTCAGCCTCTCCTTAACCTTCTCCTCATCCTCCTCACTATACTCTCCAGAGCCCGATGACTCTGACTCGAGCACTTCTGATAGGAGGAACTCGACGAGTTCATTTACGCTGTCGAAGCCTCCTACTTCCTTTATGTACTTCTCAGCCTTCTCGTAGAGGTCTTTCCTTACATTAATTTGGATGGTATCCTCCGGCAACTCGTTTCACCTATACTTATTCAAGTTTATCTCTGGTTGTAGTGTATTATATAATTAATACTGCTACACCAAGTGTTATGAGTGTTGTGGCCATTATTGTTCTAATGAAGTTATTGGAGGATTTCTTTACTCGATAAGGTATTAATGGTACAGCTAGGAGTTCGCCGATCGTGAGTGGGATGAGGATGTCTATTGAGCTTGTGAATAGCCCGGTGTATATATAGGA